>DCIS01000071.1:731-3042 GCA_002317475.1 Prevotellaceae bacterium UBA1720
AGCAAATGTATTTGCATTTTTCCGATCGCGAACGTCTACAATCTTTCTTTGAAAAATACAATACTCATAGTTGAGTAATTTGGTTATTACGTTAAAAATCAGTGTAATCACAATTAAGTATGGTCCTCATTATTTGTGAGTAGCATACTAAAACGGGGGTGTTAAGAATACCGATTTTTGCGTATTGCAAGGCACGGATTTATGCTCTACCTTTGCAATCGAATTCAGTATAGCAAGTAATTATGATGAAAAGACTTACATTGTTTTTTATGCTCGTTTGCTGCATCACGAGGCTTTATGCTCAGGAGGTTGATGCAGTGACAAGTGCCACAACACACATCGTAGACTCAACACGTTCAAATAAGGTTCTCGGGGCTTTGTCACGCCTTTCTTTGGGAGGTTATGGCGAGGCTGTGATGACGAGAAATTTCTACAGCCAGAGTTTCAACCGTTACAATGCTCCAGAGCGTTATCGTGATGACAAGAGCCATGGTCGTTTTGACCTGCCTCACGTAACTTTCAGCATTGGCTATGATTTCGGCAAAGGTTGGACTTTAGGTTCAGAGATTGAATTCGAACATGGAGGTACTGAGACAGCCGTAGAAATCGAGGCAGAGGAATCGGGCGAGTATGAGGCTGAGACAGAGAAGGGAGGTGAAGTTGCCTTGGAGCAGTTCTGGATCAACAAGTCGTTCTGGCAAGGAAGGATGAACATCAAGGCTGGTGAGATCATCGTGCCTGTAGGTTTCTCCAATGCACATCACGAACCTATGAACTTCTTCACGGTCTATCGTCCTGAGGGTGAATCGAATATCTTGCCTAATACCTGGCATCAGTTGGGTATCAGCCTTTGGGGTAGACTTGGCAAATGGATCTATGAGGGACAGTTTCTCTCGGGACTTAATTCCGAGAGTTTTACAGCAGAGAATTTCGTTCAGCCTGGTGCCACCAGTCCCTACGAATTCAAGGTGGCCAACAACTACGCCACTGCCTTACGCATAGATAATGTATCTGTACCTGGTCTTCGTCTTGGCGTGAGTGGCTATTACGGTTACACGTTCCGCAATTCCATCAAGACTCCAGGCTCGTCCTACGATGACGTGAAGGGTGCCTTGTCCATCCTTTCTGCCGACTTTGAACTCAACCGCTGGAACTGGCTCGTAAATGGTGGTTTTGACTATGCTCACCTGACTGATGCAGATCGCATCTCGGAGTACAACAAGGCCAACTCCACACACCATAAGTATCAGGATGGCAATCCATTCCACAATACCAACATTGCTTCGAGTGCCTACTCGTACAGCATTCAGGCAGGGTATAACATCTTCTCACAGATGCACAGGATGAAGAAAAAGCAGCAGTTGTACCTTTTTGGCCGTTTTGAGCATTATGACTCCATGGCTTCTGGTACGAACAAGAGTCAGTATCGCTATTGTGCCCCCTATGTGGCTAGTTTGGGATTCAACTACATGCCTATCAAGCAGATTGTAGTGAAAGGTGAATACGCTTATCGCTTCTTCAGGAAGCCTAACAATAACGGACTGAACAGCGACAGTCCCCTCTACATTCAGCCCTACAACAACGAGCCTTACATTGGTCTCAGTATCGCTTATCAGGCATGGTTCCTGAAATAACTGGTGTTCTTCGTTTTAGTCGAAAAATAACGTGTAGTAATGAATTAATACTAACAATATAAATATCTAATTATGAATCAATTAAAATTCGTTTTTAAGTCCATTATTATGGGCACAATGATGTGTGGAGCCTTCGCTTCATGCTCTAGTGATGACGACGTCAACACCACCGTAGTGTCAGGTTCACAGGAGGCACTTGATGCTGCTTGTCAGCAGTGGAAGGTGGCACGTGCGGACTGGGAGAACACCGAGGCATTCCTGTTTGGTGCTGCTGACGAGTACTCCATCGACCCACATACTGACACCTGGCCTGTGGATCAGGTAGCCTTGGCCAATGTGCTGCGTGACAACAGTGTGATGCAGGATATTAATAATAAGGTGAAGCAACTCAATTCTGGTCTGCTGGGTTATCATGGCATTGAGTATGTGCTGTTCCGCGAGGGTCAGCCTCGTCAGATCAGTCAGCTCACTCAGTTGGAGTACAACTATGTATGTGCTGTTGCCAAGGACCTCTATCAGGCTACATGCGTACTGCAGACCACCTGGGAAGGGGCTAAGAGTGGTACTCGCTACCAGGAGACCATGGACTATCTGAAATCACACAACACACTCGACGATGATGGCAATGTAACTGAAGAAGGCATGAGTTACAAGAATTTCGGTTCTAACTTCAAGAA
>DCIS01000144.1:0-21592 GCA_002317475.1 Prevotellaceae bacterium UBA1720
GCTGGATGAGGATGCCTCAAAGCTTCCCGTACAGGATATCACCTTCTTGACCTTCAGTCAGAAAAATGGCAACGACCGTTTGCTGATTGTAGGTAAATCTGCTGATGGCAAACAGGCACGCCTTTGGTCAAAGTCGTGGTCTACACTGACCGAGACAGAACAACAGGCTGGCTGGGTCTACTATAGTGAAAATGATGCAGTGAAGGATACCTTCCCCCTGCTGAATCAATCGAATGTCATGAGGTACAATGGCAGTATTCTGCTGTTCGGTGGAGCATCTCAGGATACTGACAGCGAGAAAGCGGTCAAGCCCCTTGGCAAACTCTTCCAAAGTCAGGATTATGGCATCACATGGCAGGAGCATACAGAGATGACTCTGGATAGCCGTATGACCACCTCTGCCTCGGAGGCTGAGTTCATCACCGCTGCCTTGCAGGATGACAAGTACATCTGGGTGCTGGTGGATGGTCAGTTGTGGCGAGGACGTTTCAACGGAGTGTCGTTTGAGTAATTGAAAGCCCACCCCAGGAAGAATGAAGCACTGGTATATCATCATACTGCTCCTTGCACTGCCCATGAAAGGGTGGTCACAGGACTTGGAGTATCAGGTGGAACTGGGTGGTGCATTGGGAACATGTTTTTACACGGGTGATGCCAATAGCACGCCTTTCAAGCATACCAGCGCGATGGGTGGTGCCGTAGTGAGAAGAAACCTGAACCCCCGAATGGTGATCAAGGGAGACCTGGCCATGGGTCATATCAGTGGCAACTCAGAAGGATATTACATCCCTACAAATGCCACCAGTAAGACGCCAGAGGGTGGTACGCTGACCACTGTTGATTTCAAGCGTAACCTGATAGACTTGGGAGCGCAGTTTGAATTCAATTTCTGGGGCTATGGCCTTGGAGGCAGTTATAAGGGAAACAGTCCCATTACCCCTTATGCCACTATCGGTCTGGGATTTACCCTGGCTTTTGGTGGTACGGCAAATGCAAATCTGGCACTCAATGCCCCTTTCGGAGCAGGAGTGAAATACAAGATCAGACCACGACTGAATGTAGGAGCTGAGTGGACGATGAGGTTCACCACGATAGACAAACTGGATGTGAGCAAAGAGGAAGCACAGCAACTGTTCCAGCCTTATGGCATAAAGAGTTCTGGGTTTAAGAACAAGGATTGCTACTCCTTCCTGATGTTCTTCGTGACCTACGACCTCTGCCCCAAGCTGAGAAAGTGCAACAACTGACAGACCGTTAGGGATAGATAAAAAAGAAACATACAAAGCAATAAAAACATACAAGATATGACACTGAAAGATCAGATAGATATGGAGCGCCTTCCTAAGCATATCGCCATGATCATGGATGGTAATGGCAGATGGGCTCAGGCAAGGGGTTTGCACCGCGCAGCCGGTCACAACCAAGGCGTAGACACGGTAACCCGTATTACGGAGGAATGTACCCGACTGGGTGTCAAGTACCTCACGCTCTATACCTTCAGTACAGAAAACTGGAACCGACCCTCGGCCGAGGTAACTGCTTTGATGCAACTTATCCTGAACCGTCTGTTGGAGGAGGTGTTCATGAAGAATAATGTACGTCTTCGTGTGATTGGTGATATGAGTCGTCTGCCAGAGGATGTCCTGAACCATCTGAACGAGATATGCAGACACACCGAGAAGAACGACCGTATGACCCTGGTGCTGGCCATCAGTTATTCATCGCGCTGGGAGTTGACCAACGCCATGCAGCAGATTGCCCAGAAGGTAAGTGACGGCATACTGAAGCCTGAGGAAGTGACTGAGGAAACCATCAATCAGCACCTCCAGACCAATTTCATGCCAGAGCCCGAACTGCTTATCCGCACTGGTGGTGAATATCGCATCAGCAACTACCTGCTGTGGCAGTGTGCCTATAGCGAGTTCTACTTTACCAAGGATTTCTGGCCTGACTTCCTGGAGGAACAACTCTACCAAGCCATCATTGACTACCAGCAGCGTCAGCGCCGTTTCGGAAAGACAGGCGAACAAGTACAAGAGGATAAGAAAGCAACAAACATATAATGAAACGCATATACCTTATTATTATTACGCTAATCATTGCCGTGATGCCCGTGCTGGCACAGTGGAATGAAGTGCAGGTAAAGCCAGAAATAGACTATTCCCGCTCTCCACGTTCCTATACGCTTGCCGGTGTAACTGTCAGTGGTGTTGATAATTATGATGAATATCTGTTGGTAGGACTCTCTGGTCTTACTGTCGGTCAGCGCATCAATCTGCCTGGTGATGAGATTACCAAGGCTATCAAGCGCTATTGGCGACACGGACTCTTCTCCAATGTGGCAATCAGTGTGGATAGTATCGTAGGAGTAAATGCTTACCTGCATATTGCCCTCACACAGTTGCCCACGATTTCTACAATCAACTACAATGGAGTGAAGAAGTCCGAGCGTGAGGATCTGGAGACCAAGTTGGGTCTGGTAAAGGGTAACCAGTTGGCACCTAACACCATCAACCGTGCCAAGATTCTGGGTAAACGCTACTTCGATGATAAAGGTTTCGGAAATGCAGATATTCAGATTCTCTATCGTGATGACGTGGCACAGCCAGGCAAGGTGATTGTGGATGTGAACATTGACAAGAAGGATAAGTTGCGTGTGAACCACATCTATCTGACAGGTAACGAAAAACTGAATGAAAAGGGTATCAAGGGTACACTGTTCACGGCCGGTGCACTGAAGACTATTCACGAACGTGGTTCGATGGCCAGTTGGTTCCGCTCCAAGAAGTTCGTAGAGAAGAAGTACAAGGAGGCCAAGGAAAATCTGCTGAACAAGTACGGTGAACTGGGTTATCGTGATGCTATCATCTTGAGTGACAGCGTGGTTCCCTTTGACGAAAAGAGTGTAGATGTCTATCTGAATATTGAGGAGGGACAGCGCTACTACATTCGCGATATCGCCTGGGTAGGTAACACACTCTACCCAACAGAATACCTGCAGGCTGTGTTGAACATGAAACCGGGTGATGTGTACAACCAGAAGCGCCTGAACGAACGTCTGAGTAGTGATAACGACGCTGTGGGCAACCTCTACTACAACAATGGTTATGTGTTCTACCGTCTGAATCCCATAGAGAAGAACATTGTGGGTGACTCAATCGATCTGGAGATGCGTATCACAGAGGGTACCCAGGCTCATTTCAGTCATGTGAAGATCTCGGGTAACGATCGTGTGTATGAGAATGTAGTGCGTCGTGAGTTGCGTAACAAACCCGGTGACCTCTTCAACAAGGATGCCTTGGAGCGTTCATACCGTGAGATTGCTGCTATGGGACATTTTGATGCAGAGGCTATCAACTATGACATCCAACCCAATCCTGATGACGGAACAGTAGATCTGGCATGGGACTTGGTATCGAAATCTAACGACCAGGTAGAGTTCTCCTTGGGTTATGGTCAGACAGGTGTGATTGGTAAGATCGGTTTGAAGTTCAGCAACTTCAGTATGGCCAATCTCTTTAACAAGAATGGTCTGCGTCGTGGTGTGATGCCTCAGGGAAATGGCGAGACCTTCAGTATCAGTGGTCAGACCAACGGTCGATACTATCAGGCATATAGCGTTTCTTACGTCAATCCCTGGTGTGGAGGAAAGCGTCCTAACCAGTTGTCTGTCAGTGCATTCTTCTCAAAGCAGACTGACGTAAGTGACAACTATTACAACTCGGCTGCTTACAATAGTTTGTACAACAGTTATCTGTATGGCGGTTATGGCTATGGTGGTTATGGCAACTATGGCAGTTACTATGAGAACTACTATGATCCTGACAAGTTCGTTAAGATTATGGGTCTCAGCGTCGGTTGGGGTAAGCGTCTGCGTTGGCCTGATGACTACTTCCAGTTTATGGCCGAATTGTCATATACTCGTTATAGTCTGAAGGATTGGTCGTACTTCCTGGTGTCAAATGGCTCATGTAACAACGTGAACGTAGGTTTCACCTTGACCCGTTCATCTACAGCCAACCCCATCTTCCCACGCAGTGGTTCTGAGTTCTTGTTCTCAGCTTCATTCACTCCTCCTTACTCTCTATGGGATGGCAAGGATTATGCAAATCTGGCCAATAACTACTACTCAAGCAATTACCAGACAGAGTTGCAGGAGAAGTATCGCTGGATTGAGTACCATAAGTGGAAATTCAAGGGTCGTACCTTTACTCCTCTGACTCCAGGTAATAAGTGTCTGGTGCTGATGACTCGCGTGGAGTTCGGTTTGCTGGGTCACTATAATGTCAACAAGAAATCTCCTTTCGAGACCTTCTATGTGGGTGGTGATGGTACTTCCGGATACAGTTACAACTATGGTACAGAGACCATTGGTCTGAGAGGATATGACAATGGTGCCTTGACCCCCAGAGGTTATAGCGGTTATGCCTACGATCGTCTGACTATGGAGTTGCGCTATCCCCTGATGCTCGGTGCAAGTACTAATATCTATGCCCTTGGTTTCGTGGAAGGTGGTAATGCCTGGACCAGTGTAAAGAAGTTCAATCCCTTTGACCTGAAGCGTTCTGCCGGTGTGGGTGTACGTGTATATCTTCCGATGGTGGGTCTGCTGGGTATTGACTGGGCTTACGGTTTTGACAGCGTATTTGGCTCGAAGTCATACTCTGGTAGCCAGTTCCACTTCATCCTGGGACAGGAGTTCTAATACATCAGGAATGTGATAATTCAATTTAAAACCTCAAAAATAGTATAACCTTATTTATAATATATAGGAATATGAAGAAGATCATGATGACCCTGTTGGTGATGCTTTGCACAGCAAACTTTGCCAGCGCACAGAAGTTCGTATTAATTGACATGGAGTATATTTTGAAGAATATTCCCGCTTACGAGCGTGCCAACGAGCAGTTGAACCAGGTTAGTAAGAAATGGGATGCTGAGGTTGAGGCCTTGAACAACGAGGCAAAGACGCTCTACAAGAACTACCAGAGCGAGGCTGTATTCCTGAGTCAGGAAGAGAAGACTCGCCGTGAAGAGGCTATCGTGGCTAAGGAGAAAGAGGCCAGCGACTTGAAGCGTAAGTACTTCAGCACGGAAGGTGAATTGTTCAAGAAGCGTGAGAGTCTGATGACTCCCATCCAGGATGAAATCTATAATGCTGTAAAGGATATCTGCGAGCAGAAGGGTTACTCTCTGGTGTTGGATCGTGCCTCTGATTCCGGTATCATCTATGCCTCTCCCAAGATTGATATCAGCAATGAGGTATTGCTGAAGTTGGGTTACGGAAACTAATGCCTTGCATTTCTTGTCTTGGCACATACAAAACGCAAAAGATAATATAAACAAAATAATACAATCAAACAAAATGAAAAAGTTTCTTTTGGCCATCCTTTTGATGGCACCCCTGAGCATTTTCGCTCAGAAGTTTGCACACTTTGATCTTTCACAGGTTATTCCCAACATGAAGGAGTACACCGCAGCACAGGCAGAGTTGGAGAACCTTGCTACACAGTACAGCGATGACTTGAAGCGTATGCAGGAAGAGTTCCAGAAGAAGTATGAGGATTTCCAGAAGCAGGAGGCTAATCTGCTTGAGAACGTTAAGCAGCGTCGTGTAACTGAGTTGCAGGAACTGGACCAGCGCATTCAGCAGACTGCTCAGGACAACCAGGTAGCATACCAGAAGGCTCAGAACGAGAAGTTGCAGGAGATTAACAACCTCGTTATGGCTGCAGTGAAGAAGGTAGGTGAGGCTGGCAGCTATATTTACATCGTAGATATCTCTACAGGTGCTATCCCCTTCGTAAACCCCACTCTGAGCACTGATGTCACCGCTGATATCAAGAAGGCTCTGGGTATGTAATTGATATGACTAATAAGAAAAGTTTATACCTTTTATTCCTGTTGCTGCTACCTCTTTCGGTAGCAGCACAGGTAAAGTTTGGCTATCTCAGTTATCGTACCATCTGTCAGGAGATGCCTCAGTATGTGGGTGCACAGCAGCAACTGCATGAACTGAAGGCTGTCTATGAGAAGGAGGCAGAACGAGGCGAGGAGGAATTCAAGCGTAAGTTTGCCGACTTCCTGCAGGGACAGAAAGATTTCCCTGCCAATATCCTGCAGAAGCGTCAGGCAGAATTGCAGGAACTGATGGACAAAGGCATCAAGTTCCGCAAGGAGGCTGAGAAACTTCTGTCAGATGCTGAGAAGTCACTCCTGCACAACCTTTCCAAGCAACTGGACGAGGCGATTTTGTCTGTTGGCAAGGAGATAGGCTATGCCTTTATCCTGAACATTGACGACAATGCCTGTCCTTTCATCAATCCCCTTCTTGGTGATGATGTCAGCAACTTGGTGCGTGAAAAACTGGGCATTCCCGTTATCGAGGTGACTCGTCCCGAAGCCACAGAGACTACAGAGGAGGGACAGTCTCATAAGGATGCTCCAAAAGAGGATACTCCTGAAGCTGACACTCACGATGAGGCTCATCAGGAGTCAGCAGATACTATTGTTCCCGTACAACCATCATGACAGGACCTATTGGTATTTTTGACTCAGGGTACGGAGGTCTTACCATCCTGCGTCAGATACGTGGTTTGATGCCTGAGTACGACTATCTGTATTTGGGTGACAATGCTCGTGCACCATACGGTACACGCAGCTTCGAACTTGTCTATGAGTTTACCTTGCAGGCTGTTCGCCGACTTTTTGACATGGGATGTCCCCTTGTCATCCTGGCCTGCAATACAGCCTCGGCAAAGGCTTTACGTAGCATTCAGCAGAACAATCTTCCTGAAATTGATCCTACTCGCCGTGTCTTGGGTATCATTCGCCCTACTGTTGAGGCTCTTGGTGAAATCTCGCACACCGGCCATATTGGTATCGTGGCCACTCCTGGCACCATTCGCAGTCATACCTACGAACTGGAGATTGCCAAGTCCTATCCTGATATGCAAGTAACCTCAGAGGCTTGTCCTATGTGGGTTCCTTTGGTTGAGAATCAGGAGTTCGACTCCCCAGGTGCCGATTATTTCGTTCAAAAACGCATCGGTAATCTGATGCATCACGATCCAGAGATTGATACCATCCTCCTGGGGTGTACTCATTATCCCCTTTTGCTGGATAAGATTCTGAAGTATGTGCCTTCCAACGTCAAGGTCATACCTCAAGGCGAATATGTTGCCAACAGTCTTCAGCAGTACCTGCTGCGCCACACTGATATGGAGCAACGCATCACACAAGGGGCAACATGCCGCTATCTCACTACCGAAGATCCCTCGATGTTCAATGAGAGTGCTACGATTTTCCTGCGCCAACCTGTCACGGCAGAGCGCATAATACTTGACTAGTCAAAAGTTTTCACCCCCCCCCTCCAATGACTTACGGCCAGTCATTCTTCAGCCAAAAAAAGTAAACCCCGAAGGCATCTGGACCTTCGGGGCTTATTTCTTCTTATGTAAGTGGCTTATTCGCCTTTCTTCATTTCCGCTTCAACAGCCTTGATCTTCTTGGCCAGGAGAGCAAGTTCTTCTTTCTGCTTGTCCACCTTGCGCTGCATCTCGTCAACCAGACTGTTACCCTTCTTTGACTTGGTGGTCAGGAAACCGATATTGTTCTCGTAGGTCTGAATCTCACTGCGCAGAGCCTCGTATGCACGCATCATGCGGTTGTGCTCGCGCTGCAAGGTGTTGCCACCATCCTTCTCTACGTTGTTCTTCAGGCTTGCCTTGAAGTTATCCAGACGACGGTTCTGAGAGGCGATGTTAAATTGCTTATATAGCTTGTCGCAAGCCTCGCGATACAGTTTGTATAGTTTGTCCTTCTCGCGGAAAGGTACATGACCGACCTCGTTCCACTGCTGCTGAAGGCCACGAACGGTCTGTGCGGCATCATTCTGGGTGGGATTCTCCAGCAGAGCCTGCAACTGTTCGATGATAGCCTGCTTGCGAGCCAAATTCTCCTGCTCTTCGTTGCGCTGGTCTGCAGTTGCAGCGTTCTTAGCTTCAAAGAAGGCGTCGCATGCACCGATGAAGCGCTTCCAGAGAGCCTCACTGTTCTTGCGAGGAATAGCACCAATGCTCTTCCACTCCTTCTGCAACTGGATCAGGGCATCGCTGGTGGCACGCCAGTCAGTGCTGTCCTTCAATGCCTCGGCTTTCTCTACGAGGGCGGTTTTCTTCTCCAGATTCTCATTCAGACCATCCTTTACGACACGGAAGAAGTCTGCCTTCTTCTGGAAGAATGCGTCGCATGAAGCGCGGAAACGCTCAAAAATCTGTTGGTTCATACGTTGTGGAGCAAAACCGATAGTCTTCCATTCAGCCTGTGCTGCAATGATTTGCTCGGTAACGGTGTTCCACTCTGCAAATGTCTTCAGTTCGTCGGTACTGATATTCTCTACCTGCTCACACAGAGCAGTCTTCTTTGCCAGGTTCTCCTCCTCGCGCTCCTTAATGGCCAGGAAATGATCCTGGTGGCGCTTGTTGATAACGGTGCTGGCAGCCTTGAAACGGTTCCAGATCTCCTCGCGAAGTTCCTTCTGTACGGGACCAATCTCCTTGTATTCCTGATGCAGGCCCTGCAGTTGGTTGAATGCACTGATTATGTCAGTCTCCTCTGCCAACTTCTCTGCCTGCTCACAAATGCGTGTCTTTGCCTCAAGGTTCTTGCGGAAGTCATATTCGCGCATTTCGCTGTTCAGCTTCAGCAAGTCATAGAACTGCTCTACATACAGCTGATAGTTCTTCCACAGCTCGGTAGCGTTTTCTGCAGGTACTGCCTTGATTTCCTTCCACTCGGCCTGTAGAGCCTTGAATTCGTCATAGGTCTGATTTGCCTGCTCAGGTGTGCTTGCCAGTTCCTTGATACGATCAATGATAGCCAACTTGCGGTTCAGGTTCTCCTGCTTGATGCGGTCTTGCTCTGCCTGCTGCTCAGCACGGCGCTGACGGATGGTCTGCATGGCCTGCTTGAACTCCTCTTCTGTGCTGTCGATCTGGGGGATAAAGCCCTCTGGTTCAGCACCTGTTGCCAGGTAAGCCTCGCGCTCAGCATTCAGTTCTGCCTTGCGATACTTGTAGAACAGTTGCTTCAGGGTATCAAGTTCCTGACGGTCGCTGCCTTCCTCGCTCTCGGCAATCTCCTTTGCACGCTGCAGTACCTCTTCCTTAGTGTGCAGGATTGGCATTTTTACTTCTTCCTCAGCAGCACTCTCATTGGTGACCTCTGCCTCGGGGGTTTCTACTGCCTCTGCTGAGGCTACGTTCTCTTCCTGGATTACTACACCTTCCTCCAAAGTGGTGCGTTCTTCAGTGTTCATCATACTAATTTTTTTTAGTAATAGATTCGTTTGTTACATTACACATTCATAAGGCTCTGGACACATATTTTATGTGCGCGCATGGGCACTTAATTTCGCAAAGTTACAAATTAGACTATAAATGTGCAAATATTTTGCCTGAAAATTATCATACTATGAAATATAATGCGTACCTTTGGGATAATAATCTTAAAACCGTGTAGAAATGAGACCGGAATTAGAAGCCAGGGTTCAAAAGGCTGTAGAACTCTTCATGAGTGGATTTGGATGTTGCCAAAGTGTAGTAGGGGCCTTTGCTGACCTTTATGGATTCAGCGAAAAGCAGGCCTTACTGGTTGGTGCGGGATTTGGTGGCGGAGTAGGACGTATGCGAATGATGTGTGGTGCTGTTTCGGGGCTTGTAATCTTGGCAGGAATGAAGGATGGGCAGACCCTCGGAGAGGACCGTGAGGGTAAGGCACACTGCTACAAAGTGGTTCAAGATCTACTGGCACACTTCAAGGAACAAAATGGAAGCCTCATTTGTGCAGAATTGCTAGGTATAAAGGGAGAGGTTCCCTTGGGTAATTTTGTGCCAGACGAGCGTAATGCAGCGTACTATCGTAAGCGTCCCTGTGCTGCCAAGGTGGAGTGTGCCGCTCGTATCTTTGCCCAGTATCTGGAAGAGTGTGACGAGGCTTCGGACACAAAAATATTAAATAATGTATAAACCAACGTATTATGAGTTTTTTTTTGTACCTTTGCACGCTGAAAACAAAAGTACAACAAATAACATAAAATATAGATAAGAAATGAAGAAAAACATTGCTCTCCTGATGGCTGGTAGCGTTGTGCTGCTTACTGGCTGTAAGAAACTCGGCCCTCTTTCTGCCGACAATTTTACTGTTAATCCTACTCCTCTGGAGGCTGTTGCTGGTCAGGTACCTGCAACTATCAATGGTACTTTCCCCGTAAAGTATATGAAGAAGAAGGCTCAGGTTACCGTTACTCCCGTCCTGAAGTATCAGGGTGGCGAGGCTGTAGGTCAGAGCGCTACCTTCCAGGGCGAGAAGGTTCAGGGTAATGGTACCACTATCCAGTACAAGGCTGGTGGCAACTATACCATGAAGAATACCTGGCAGTACACCGACGAGATGCTTCAGAGCGATCTTTACCTGCGTTTCGACGCTAAGGTTGGCAAGAAGACCGTAACTATACCTGAGGTTAAGGTAGGCTATGGTGTTGTGGCTACCAGCGCTTTGTTGGGTCAGTGTCTCACCAGTTCTACTGGTGCTTATGCAACAGATGCTTATCAGCGCGTGATCAAGCAGAAGCAGGAGGCTAACATCAAGTTCCTCATTGCTCAGGCAAATCTTCGCGCCAGCGAGTTGAAGAGTGTTAGTGTAGCTGATCTGGTTGCTATTCTGAAGGAGATCAATGACAATGCCGAGACTCGTGCTCTAGGTAATATCGAGGTTAGTGCATACGCCAGCCCCGATGGTAAGTTTGATTTCAACGAGAAGTTGGCTGAGAAACGTCAGAATGTCAGCGCTGACTACCTGCAGAAGGAGCTGAAGAAGATCAAGATGGATGCAAGCATTGATACCAAGTTCACTGCTGAGGACTGGGAAGGTTTCCAGGAGTTGATCAGCCAGAGCAACCTGCAGGACAAGGCTGTTATCCTGCGTGTGCTGAGCATGTACAATGATCCCGAAGAGCGTGAGGCTCAGATTCGTAACATGAGCGAGATCTACACCGACATCAAGGAGGGTATCCTTCCCGAGTTGCGTCGTGCTCGCTTGATTGTTAACTACGATGTTATTGGTCGCAGCGACGAGCAGATTATTGCTCAGTTCAAGAGTGATGCAAGCAAGCTCAGTGTAGAGGAGATGCTCTATGGTGCTTCTTTGGTTAAGACTGATGCAGAGAAGCAGGCATGGTACGAGAAGACCACTCAGCTCTATCCCTCTGACTATCGTGCATACAACAACCTTGCTCAGTTGGCATACCAGCAGGGCAATGTCCAGAAGGCTCAGCAGTATCTTTCAAAGGCTCAGAGCATCAGTAGTTCAGCATCTGCTGTTAACACCAACCTTGCCCTCGTATCTTTGGCAAAGGGTGATACCCAGAAGGCTGAGACTTACCTGGCACAGGGTAGTGGTTCTGACGCATTTGACGAGGTTATGGGTGCTCTGAATGTAGCAAAGGGTAACTATACTCAGGCTGCTTCAAGCCTGTCAAAGGTTAACACCAATGCTGCTGCTCTCGCACAGATTCTCAACAAGGACTACGCTTCTGCAAAGCAGACTCTTGCCAACATCAAGAATGCTGATGCTACTACCAGTTATCTGAAGGCTGTCCTCGCTGCTCGCACCAATGATGCCAGCGCATTGACCAGCAACCTTCGCGATGCTATCCAGAAGGATGCTACCCTTGCTACCCGTGCTGCAAACGACCTTGAGTTCGCTCAGTATGCAAGCACCATCAAGGCACTTCTGAAGTAAGAGGCTGAAATCTACAGTTTTCATTTTTCAATCGTCATTCAAAAGTGAGAAAGTATTTCGGATTTTTTCTCCTTCTGACTATAATTATCGCTGGATGCGGAGTGCCTAGTGGGCAGCTCCGCATTCGCGGTGAATACCAGCACCTGGACCAGGCCGATTTCCTGCTCTACAGTATGGATGGAGGACTTGACTGGGTGGACACCTTGCACATTCGTCAAGGCGAATTCGATTACTTTACCTCCCTGCCCAATAAGGCCACCTACCATATCCTTTATCCCAACAACGATGAATTGGTGATCTGGGCTCATAGTGGTGATGATGTGGTCATCGAGGGTGATGCCCAGAACCTCTTCAAGGTCAAGGTCAAGGGTAACGAGGAGAATGAACTCTACACCGCTTTCCGTCAGCAGTTGGCTGACAATGATACCGTGACGATACGTCGTGCTGCTGCATCTTTTATTCGTCAGCATGCTCAGAGTCCTGTTTCTCTCTACCTGCTTGACAAGTATTTCCTGCAGTGTACTACACCCTTGCCTCGCGATAGTGTTCAGCGTCTCTACCAGGTTCTGCGTAAGGCTTTGCCACGTGACAATGAGATCAGTCTCCTGGGAGGTCGCATTCAGCAGCGCTACGCTCTTCAGAAGGGCAAGTCTGTTCCTGCTTTCGATCTTCTTACTGCTGCTTCCGTCCATCATCGTCTCTCCGATTACCATGGTCATACCCTCCTTCTCTATTTTTGGGCAGGATGGCTCAACAGCACGCAGGGTACACACCGTATCATTGCCGACACAATGGCAGTGGATAAGAACCTTCGCGCACTTAGTTACAGCTTGGATGTTGATAGTATTACCTTCCATGCCACCAAGGGTGATTCTACCCTCTCCATCCCTGTCTATTGCGACTATTTAGGTTTCCAGAGCCCCTTGGTCAAGCAGTTGGGTATCACGCAGTTGCCTATGGCTGTGATTATAGATGAGAAAGGCAGGATTAAGTGTACCGACAAGGATGTCATCAAGGCACTTCGACAGCGATAGCTGGTCTGTCTGGAATAGTAATCTATGGCTTGAAATGTAAAAACCACCACAAATCTAAATACTTCAAACACACGCTTCCTCCTATGCTAGTAAAAGTATATGGTTCTTCTGTTCAAGGGCTGGATGCCTTCCCCGTAACGGTAGAGGTAAATGCCGCACCAGGTTTCAAGTTTTATCTGGTTGGTCTTCCTGACAATGCGGTCAAGGAGAGTCATGAGCGTATTGTTGCCGCTATTCAGAACAGTGGATTCAAGTTTCCTGGCAAGACATTCACCATCAATCTTGCTCCGGCTGATATCAAGAAGGAAGGGTCTGGCTTCGACCTCCCCATGGCTATTGGTATCTTGGCCACAGAGGGTATTGTCAAGCAAGACCTTTTGGCTACAACCATGCTGGTAGGCGAACTGAGCCTTGATGGTTCGCTGCAACCTGTCCGTGGTTCATTACTTACCGCGGTCAAGGCTCGAGAGATGGGTTTCCAGCGACTTATTGTTCCACGTCAGAACATCCGTGAGGCAGCTGTTGTGAATAATCTTGAGGTGTACGGTGCCAGCAATATAACTGAGGTTATTTGCCTGCTCAATGGCATGTCTGTCATCGAACCTACTGTGATCGATACGCGACGCGAGTTTTACGACCACCAGGACAAGTTTGATTGTGACTTCTCTGATATTCGTGGTCAGCAATATGTCAAACGTGCTATGGAGGTGGCAGCAGCAGGTGGTCACAATGTCATCATGGTAGGTCCTCCGGGCAGTGGTAAGAGTATGATTGCCAAGCGTCTGCCTACTATCTTGCCTCCCCTTTCCCTGCGCGAGAGCCTGGAGACTACGCAGGTACATTCCGTGGCAGGTAGCCTGAAGAGTGACACTTCACTCATAGCCCAGCGTCCTTTTCGTAGTCCCCATCATACCATTTCCCAGGTTGCCTTGGTCGGTGGAGGTGCCAATCCTCAGCCAGGCGAGATCAGTCTGGCTCATAATGGTGTACTCTTCCTGGACGAGTTACCCGAGTTTTCCCGCAATGTTCTTGAGGTGCTACGTCAACCCCTGGAGGATCGCACCATCAATGTCTCACGTGCCAAGTACAGCATCTCCTATCCCTGTAATTTCATGTTTGTGGCGGCAATGAATCCCTGTCCATGTGGCTTTTACAATCATCCCACCAAGGCTTGTGTCTGCACGCCTGGACAGATTACACGTTACCTGAATAAGATCAGTGGTCCGCTTCTCGACCGTATAGACCTACAGATTGAGATTTTGCCCGTCCCCTTCAGCGACCTCTGCAAACTGGAGCCAGGTGAACCCTCCGAGGTTATCCGTGAAAGGGTGATTCGTGCCAGGAAGATTCAAGAGGAGCGCTTCAAGGACTCTGCCCTCATCCACTGCAATGCCCAGATGACGGAGAAGATGCTCAGCCAGTATTGCGTCCTTGATGAGGCTACCACAGCCATTCTGCGCGATGCCATGGTGCGCATGAACCTTTCTGCCCGTGCCTACACCCGCATTGTCAAGGTGGCCCGCACCATTGCCGACCTCGAGGGTAAAGAGAATATCGAGTTCAACCATGTAGCGGAGGCTGTTGGCTACAGAAATCTCGATAGAGGCAGCTGGGGAGAGTAGAGGTGGAAATATTCGATTACGTTAGGAAATATGGATGGAAAATGCTAACTTTGCCCGAAATAAGTGAACAATATGGATATGTTGAGTTTATCGGAAGTAACAGAATCGATTAAGGAGATACGCAGTGAGTACCTCCTTGAAGGGGATAATGGTCAAGGGTATGTCAGTGGGTCGTCTGAGAGAGTGAGGGAGAGGCTGAGTAGCTACTTTCTTGAGCTCTCCTATGCCGTAGCCCAGGATGCCATTGCTGATGCGAAGGAGGACAGAGTACTTAGTGAGGCTCGCAGAATCAACCAACACATTCTTGAAGGATATCAACTGGGGTTGTGTGACATAGAAATCATGATGCATGACAGTGTGTTGGGCTTTATTCCAGATGCTTACTTCAGGGGAATACTGCCTTACCTTCATGAGGTTTTTGAGTTCATGCAGCAGCATCCTCTTTCGGATAACGACAATTGGATTAAGGTTGATACCATGCTTCTAAGACTGGTAGATGACTTTGAGAGATTTGGCGTTATAGATGATCTTGAAAAATCGAGTCTGTACTACTCGAATTTTCTTGAGAATTACACTTGTGACAATAATTTCTATCAATTGATCAAGCTTTGGAATTAGCACAGACAAGGAGAGGGTGCTCTACACCTCAGGAATTCCTTCAGCAGACTATCGATAGTGCTGACTGGCAGTCCTTGCTGCACAAGATGGAGGTGGCTATGGCTGCTGATCCTAAGGTTAGTGCAGAGTGGTATAGGAAGGCGAAACGATACATCGGTGATGGACTTTTTGCTGACTATTGGGAGATAAAGTCGCACAACATCACGGAGGTGGTTGCTGAGGTTTGGGATGACATGTACCTGTCGCCTCCTGGACTGAAACTCAAGATCTTGGGTGTGCTTATTTACGATTACCTGGAGCAATACAGGTTTAATGCAGAGCAAGGGGGTGTAATACCTTCAGAACTGGATACCCCTGAGGCATGGGGCTTGTGGCGTAAACTGCAGGCTGGGGGGATGGTTGATGCCCATCTGCAGTTGAAGGTGTCGCAGAACAAGGGTGCTATTATCGCTGATGTGGTGGGTAACAAGTTGAAGTTATCTCCCAAGTGGAATGCGTTTGAAGCATTGTGGCATATCAGGAATCTTGCGAACAAGCGATCACAGGCACAATCCAAGTGCATTTATTTTGACGATTATCGTGACAAGGTCGTTCGTGCCTTGCAATAATTGAGGTCATTTTTTCTGAAAAAAAGTCAACGGTGTCGACATTGGTATCGATACCGTTTCTTTTTGTGTGGTCTATTATGTGTTACTTTGCACTGTCATTCACAAGGTGACGGCCCAAAGAGGTGCGGATGGCTGGCCAGCTCCGACATCTCGGGCAAATCGCTCTTTTACTTTTTTGTTTAGTTTTTTTGACCACATGGTTTGGCTCAACTAATTGATAGTCAGTTACATGTGATGGTGTTTTTAGAAAATGAATGCCATATACATATTCTTTATATATGTGTTCGTGTATATAGATAATGCTATATAGAGAAAAAAGGGTTATTGAAATATCGCTGCAATTACTAAAGATGTCCATCTAATACACTGATTACTAATAGATAAGGGTGGAACTTGTGTATCCAAAAACTAAATAGAAAACTAAATATGGGCAAAAAATATATAATAAATATATGGAAGATTTCATAGATCTTGACCTTAAAGATCTGGCCAAAGGCAGAAAAAAGTATGATGCGCAGATAGACTCAATCTTCATGGAATGTTTTGTTACCAACATGGAAGATATGAGCCATGATGTACAGTTTGTGCTAGACAAAAGCAAGACCCACAATCAGGCTTTCAAGCCCTTGATAGAGCTGGTTGCCAGTAACATTGTGAGTGTCAGTGACGGTAATCTCATGGTTCCCGAGTATATTCAGTCGGCCAAGGCACGCCAGGTGGTATACTTGTTTGTTCATACCCATTGGATACCCCTGCCTCATCAGTTGTTCAATGACTTTATTACTGATGCCGCCTTGAAAACCGGGCTGCCTGAGTTGTTTTGCTATGACGTGGACTTCATGAACAAGCTGCGTGAGCATGTGGCTAACCGTGTGGCACGTCACCCACTGCCTTACATACCCGATGACGAGGTGTGGGTGAACTTCCAGAACGGCACGCTGGTGATTGATTCTGAGGGAACATTCAGGTTGAGACCTCATGATCGCAGTGACTTCTTCCTTTACGCCCTTCCTTATGACTATTGCGAGTATGCAATTTGCCCCAAGTGGAATGCTTTCCTGAACGAGGTGCTGCCCGACCCCAACACCCAGCAGTTGCTGGCCGAGGCCATTGGCTACTGTTTTACCCGCAACCTGAAGTTGGAGAAGATGTTCGTGTTCTATGGTTCAGGTTCAAACGGTAAGAGTGTGGTGCTAGACACCATCGAACATCTGCTGGGCAGGGAGAATGTAAGCAACATGACGCTGAGCGACATCACCACCAAGGACGAGAAGCGTTCACTCATCGAGAATAAACTGGTGAATATCAGTCATGAGAGTGCCCGCGAGATGGATCCCTCCATCCTCAAGCAGTTGGTCAGTGGCGAGCCTACCGATGTACGTGTGCTCTATCGTGGTACGCATACGATGTATAATTATGGTAAGCTCTTCACCAGCTTCAACAAGTTGCCTCAGGTAGAGCATACTCACGGATTCTTCCGTCGCTGGATCATGTTCCCGTTCATGGTCACTTTCCCCGATGAGCGTCAGGACACCGAACTGGCACATAAGCTAAAGGATGAGTTGTCTGGCATCTTGAACTGGGTGTTGGCAGCCCTGTCTAGGCTGATGAGCAGGAAGGCATTCACGCACAGTGAGGAGTGTGACGCAGCCTTGTCTGAATTCCGCCGTTCGTCCAACAGCGCCTTGTCTTTTTTCGAGGACAGATGTGTCATATCTGCCAACCATACCAACAAGTTGAAAGACATCTACATGGCATACAAGGTGTATTGCGATGAAGAGGGCAACAAACCTTTCGGCAAAAAGGAGTTCCAGAACATCTTGCGTCAACAGAAAAGGGTAGAGGTGTCATCGTATGCCAATAACATCTACTACAATATCCAGCTCAGGTCAACTGAATAGACGTTACTGCCTCTGGATACAATAGGTTAACACCGTTGTTTACACGTATAAACAACGTACAAACACCGTATAAACACCGTAAACTTACGTAGGCTATACGTAGGCTGTACGTTGTTTGTACGTAGGAATGGCTAGGATTGTCTGGGATTACCTAGGACTACCTAGGACTTCTAGGATTACCCTTATAACAATGACTTGCTGAGGTAGCGGACGGGATACCATACGGCAACCCAACCCACGATGAGGACGGTGAAGAAGATGACCACGAGGTCCCAGATGTGGATGCTCACGGGATAACTCTCGCTGATGAAGCTGCCCTCAGCATCACCCATAGTGATGAAACCAAATTGTATCTGGAGAAGGCAGAGGGTGACGCCCAGAATGATACCGACGATAGCTCCGAAAGCACTGATCATACGGCCCTCGAGCATGAAGATCTTGCATATCTGTTCGTTGCTGGCACCAAGGTTGCGAAGGGTCTCCACATCCTTTTTCTTGTCAATCATCAGCATGGAGAGGGAACCGATGATGTTGAAGCAGGAGACAAGGAGGATGAAGGTGAGGAAGACATACGCGATGAACTTCTCCACGTTCATGATATGGAATACCTCCTCCTGCTGCTCGTATCGGTCACGTACCTTGAACTGAGGTCCCATGATGTCCTCTATCTCGCTCTTGGCACTCGAGATGCTGACACCATCCTTCACACGAAGATGCAGGGATGTCACCTCTCCCTTACGGTCCAGCAGTTGGCGAGCATAGCGTATGCTGGTCAGCACGTAATGGTTGTCGTATTTGCTCTGCTTCACCTGGAATACCACACCCGGGGAATAGAGTTCCAGGGCATTGAAACTACTCAGGGGATTCTGTGGATTGACACGCTCGCCTTTCTTGGGAGCATAGATGGTGACGGGTTTGTCGAATTCTGCCTGCAGACCCATCTTCACGGCCAGTCCGATACCCAGGATGCCATAGTCGTGCTTACCGTCCTCGAGTACCAGTTCTCCTGTACCGAAGAAGAGGTCCTCTCCGCTGACTTGTTCCAGGAAGTTATCCTCCACGCCACGTACGTTCACCACTACCTGCTGTCCTCCCTGTACGATGAGCGCCTTGCCCTCCACACACTCCGAGAGGATGGCCACCTTGTCACACTTACGCAGGGCCTGTATGGCTTTGTGGTTGGCTTGGAAGGCTGTACCCTGGGTGGAGACGATCTCCAGTTGAGGGTCGAATGAGGTGAACAGATCGGCCACGAATTCCTGAAAACCATTGAACACGCTGAGGATGCACACCATGGCCAGCGTAGCAACGGCTACACCGCAGGCCGAGATGGCCGAGATGATGTTGATGGCGTGATGGCTCTTCTTGGAAAAGAGGTAACGACGGGCTATGAAAAGGTTGAAATTCATCGTTCTACGGAGAGAGGGGTGGGTGTGTGACTACTTTTTCAGCAACTCGTCAATGTGCTCTACATAGTCCAGCGAATCGTCCACGAAGAATTTCAGTTCGGGGATGATACGCAATTGGTGGCGTACACGCTGTCCCAGTTCAAAGCGCAACTGCTTCTGGTTCTCGTTGATGTTGCCTACGATCTCCTCTGCCTTTTCGCTGGGGAACACGCTGAGGTAGGCACGGCAGATGCTGAGGTCGGGACTGATGCGGCACTTGCTTACGCTGACCAGCACGCCGCGCATCTGGCGTGTCTGTGCTACGAATATCTCACTCAGTTCCTTCTGCAGTAGGCGTGCAATCTTATTTTGTCTTGTTGTTTCCATATTTTGGGGTTATGATGTTCTTGCGTTATGATGTAATTAGTTCCCCCTAAAGGGGGTTAGGGGGTCTGTTCATTTCTTGCGGATGAGTGTCAGTCCGTCCCGGATAGGCACGATGACCTTTTCCACCCGTTTGTCCTTTGCCACCAGGTCGTTGAAGGCTTTCACGCCCAGTGTCTGCCGGTCACTCTCGCGGGTATGCTCTTCTGTGACATGTCCATACCATAGGGTGTTGTCGGCAATGATGAAACCGCCCTTTCGCAGTCGTGGTAGCACCATCTCGTAGTATTCCACATACTCGCGCTTGTCGGCATCAATGAAGGCGAGGTCCCACTCTATATCCAACTGAGGCACTAGGTCCAGGGCATCACCGATGTGCAGGTGTATCTTGTCTGCATACTGGCTCCCCTCAAACCATGGTTTCAGGAAGTCCTCCTGCTCGTCCCATACCTCGAAGGTGTGCAGTTCTGCTCCCTCCTCCAGGGCTTCTGCCATGCTGAGGGCAGAGTAACCCGAGAAAGTTCCCAGTTCCAGTACACGCTGAGGGCGAATCATAGACACGAGCATCTTCAGCAGACGTCCCTGCAGGTGTCCGCTGGCCATCTGACCATATGCAAGGCGAAGCTGTGTGTCGCGCCACAGAGCGTGAAGGTATTCGCCCTCCTCATCGATGTGCTGGAGTATGTATTCGTCTATGTCCACGTTGGGGGAATGGTTTCTGGGTTTCTAGTTTCTGGTTTCTATGTTTCTGGGTTTCTGGTTTCTGGAGTTAAAGGGTTTTGAGGTTGATGATTGCCTCGATGGCAAGACGGTAGCTGTCCAGTCCGAAACCACAGATCACGCCTTTGCAACCTGCACTGATGAGGCTCTTGTGGCGGAACTCCTCGCGCTGATGCACATTGCTGATGTGCACCTCGATGGCAGGGGTTTGCACAGCCTTCAGGGCGTCAAGCAGAGCCACACTGGTATGGGTATAGGCACCGGCATTCAGGACTATGCCATCATAAGTGAACCCAACCTCGTGAATCTTGTCAATCATACTGCCTTCATGATTGCTCTGGAAATATTCCAACTCGATGTTGGGATAACGCTCCTTTAGTTCGTCAAAGTATGCCTCAAAGCCACGGTTACCATAAATGCCAGGCTCTCTTTTACCCAACAAATTCAGATTAGGACCATTAATAATTTGTATTTTCATTGCTTTTTGCTAAATTTGCGGGGTCAAAGGTACGAATAAGAGATTTAAAACGCAAATAATGCTTGCATTAATTTGACTTTTACGAGCGAAAGTATGTCATTTAAACCGCTGAAGACAACAATCAACGTGCAGGAGCAGATCTCCGGAATGGCCGTTCCGCGTCCCATCGTGATGCGCTATATCCAGTATCTGCGTCTCGAGCGTGGCTATTCCGGCAACACGCTGGATGCCTATGTCCGCGACCTGCAGAAACTCATCAACTATCTGGGCGATGAGGGCATTGATTTCCGGCAGATCACGCTGGAACAGTTGGATCAGTTTGCCTCGCAGATTGTCGACCTCGGTGTGACACCTCGTTCGTTGGCACGTATCCTCAGCGGAGTGCGTAGTTTCTATCGTTTTCTCACCCTGGAGCGCGAGGTAGAGACCGACCCCACCGAACTCCTGGCTACTCCCAAGATTGGCAAGCACCTGCCCGATGTGCTCTCTACGGAGGAGGTGGATGCCATCATTGCCGCTATTGATCCTGAGATGCGCGAGGCCAAGCGCGATCATGCCATCATCGAGACACTCTACAGTTGCGGTCTGCGTGTCAGCGAACTCTGTGACCTCTTGATCAGCAATCTCTATCTTGACGAGGGGTACATCCGTGTGCATGGCAAGGGCAACAAGGACCGTCTGATACCCATCTCCCAGGTGGCCATAGACTGCATCAGGGAGTGGTTTAAGGAGCGTGAAGAGGTACGTGTCAAACCTGGTCATGAGGACTATGTGTTCATCTCTATGCGTCGTGGCACTAAACTCAGTCGTATCACCCTTTTTGTACGTATCAAGCAGTTGGTGGAACTTGCTGGTATACAGAAGAATATCTCCCCACACACCTTTCGTCATTCCTTTGCCACCAGTCTGTTGGAGGGTGGAGCCAACCTGCGTGCCATACAGGCTATGCTGGGCCATGAAAGCATCTCTACCACAGAGATTTACACCCACATTGACCGTACCCACCTTCGTGAGCAGATACTGGAGCACCATCCCCG
>DCIS01000144.1:21687-24448 GCA_002317475.1 Prevotellaceae bacterium UBA1720
TGGTCCTTCTGCTGCTGCCTTCAAGGGCAGAGGCGCAGGACGGTACTGACACCCTCACCCACAATCTGCAAGGCGTGGTGGTCAGAAACGCCCAGAGCACTCGTTCACAGTACCGTATAGAGAATGTGGATGTCATTGGCAAGGGACAACTCATCAGGGCAGCTTGCTGCAATCTTGGCGAGTCGTTCACTACCAATCCATCCGTTGATGTCAGCTATTCCGATGCTGCCACAGGTGCCAGGCAGATCAAGTTGCTGGGACTTTCGGGCACTTATGTGCAGATGCTCACCGAGAATGTGCCCAACCTTCGCGGAGCCTCCCTGCCATATTCCCTGGGCTATGTGCCCGGACCCTGGATGCAGTCTATTCAGGTCAGTAAGGGAGCCAGCAGTGTGAAGAACGGCTATGAGAGCACTACGGGACAGATTAATATCGAGTATCTCAAACCTCAGGGCACTGACGGTGTTCGTGCCAATGCCTACCTGGATAGCGAACTGAAGCAGGAGGTCAATCTGGATGGTAGCCTTCACCTCAACGATCGTCTCTCCACCAGTCTGCTCCTGCACTTCGAGAACCGACAGATGGATCATGACGGCAATGGGGATGGATTTATGGACATGCCCAAGCTTCGCCAGTACAATCTGATGCACCGTTGGGCCTATGTCTCACCCCTGTGGATCAGTCAGTTGTCCCTGCGTGTGCTGAAGGATGACCGTGAGAGTGGTATGAGTCATAAACATACTAGTGCCACCTCCGTCGAGCATTATGGCATAGCGGTGCAGAACGACCGTTACGAGGCGCAGTGGAAGAACGGTTTTACCCTCAATCCTGACCGCAACGCCAGCATCGCCCTGATGATGCATGGTTCCTGGCACGATGCCTGGAACACTTTTGGCAAGACCGAATATAACGTGACGCAGAAGAATGGCTATGCACAACTGATGTATGAGACGGATCTGGCCGAGGAGCACAACCTCAGCGTAGGTGCATCCGTGAACTATGATGCTTTCAACGAGTACTACAATCTGGGCCGTAATCAGGGCAGCACCACTTCTGGTGAGTCGGGAATCTCTTCGGGGCACTCAGGCACCAGTACCGAGAGGACCACAGGTCTTTATGCCCAGTACACTTACAAGTTGGGCGATAGACTCACCGTCATGCCCGGTATCCGTTGGGACTACAGTAATGTGTACGGTGGTTTCTTTACCCCTCGCCTGCATGTCAGGTATTCACCCTGGAAGGTTCTTACGTTGCGTGCCTCAGTCGGAAAGGGTTATCGTACGGCTCACGACCTGGCAGAGAACAGTCCCTTGCTGGCCTCAGGACGAAACATACACGTTATCAAGAACCTCAAACAGGAGGAGGCCTGGAACTATGGTATCACGGCAGGTCTCAACATCCCCGTTCAGGGCAAGAAGCTCGAACTGAATGCCGAGTATTACTACACCGACTTCATCAATCAGATGGTGATCAATGTTGATGGGGCAAAGGGTGCTAATACGCTTTCGTTTGAGAACCTTGACGGACAGAGTTTTAGTCATACCTTCCAGGTGGATGCCACCTATCCCTTCTTCAGTGGTTTCACGGCTACAGGTGCTTTCCGTTTGAATGATGTGAAGTGTACCTACGATGGTGTGCTGCGTCGCAAACCGTTGACTTCCAATTACAAGGGTCTGCTGACGTTATCCTATAAGACACCCCTCGAACTCTGGCAGTTTGATGTCACGGGGCAGTTGAATGGTGGTGGCGAACTCTACGACAGAACCCGTTATCCTGCCTACTTCCAGTTGCAGGCACAGGTCACTCGCGAGTTCCATTATTTCAGCCTCTATCTGGGTGGCGAGAACCTCACCAACTACCGTATTCCGTCTCCCATCCTCAATGCCCACAATCCCTGGTCTCCCTCCTTTGATGCCACGCAGGTGTGGGGTCCCATCACCGGTGCCATGGCCTACATAGGTATCCGTTTCAAGCTCGAGAAGATGTAAGAGGGGGTAGGGCCTCCTAGGCCTTCCTGGGTCTTTCCTAGGTCTTCCTAGGCTTTCCTAGGTTCTCCCAGGTTCTTCCTAGCCCTCCTATCCATGACAATATTGCTTTATTATAGCACAAAACGAACTTTGTAGGGTGGGGCGTTTGTAAGTTTAGGAGATAATCCCTACATTTGCACCGTAATAAATTAGTACCTAATAACGTAAATTACCATGAGTTTTTCCTTCGTACATTGGAGATCAGTTACGCGTATAGCTCTTGCAGCTTTGTTGGCCATGAGCTTCAACTGCTATGCTCAGCAAGTACCCGTTCCTACCAAGGATCAGTTGAAACTGCAGGACATGGAGATGTATGCCTTCATCCATTATTCCATGAACACCTACACCGACCAGGAATGGGGTTTTGGCAATGAGGACCTGCAACTGTTCAACCCCACGAAGCTCGATTGCCGTCAGTGGGCACGTACCTGTAAGAATGCCGGTATGAAGGGTATCATCTTCACAGCCAAGCATCATTGCGGTTTCTGTGCATGGCCTTCTGCCTACACCGAGTATTCAGTCAAGAACACCCCTTGGAAGGATGGCAAGGGCGATATTGTACGCGAACTGGGCGAAGCCTGCAAGGAGTACGGACTGCGCTATGCCGTCTACCTCTCTCCCTGGGACCGCAATCACCCCGAGTACGGCCGTAAGGAGTACGTCACCTATTTCCGCAACCAGCTGCGCGAGTTGCTCACCAACTATGGCGACATGTTCGAGGTGTGGTTTGATGG
>DCIS01000140.1:0-4547 GCA_002317475.1 Prevotellaceae bacterium UBA1720
TGGCAGAGGATCGAGAACAGACAGAAGCGGTATTAGGCGACAACGAAGCGGAAAAATGAAAATGTAAAGATTTGCGTCACTAATATTTGGGTTAACACCCATCTAAAAGACAATAAGAGAGAAGGCTGGCCTTCTCTCTTATTGTATAAGTAAGTGATCAAAAATTTATTTATACAATACTTAGTAAGTGACTTCTTGTAATATCTGCACTCTCTTTTGAACGTCTTTCTCCTTGATTTTCAGTCATGATGCCCGCATCACTCCTTCAAAGACAAGAAGAAATCCGAATCAAAATAGAGCACATCTATTATAAAAATAATTTTGTTCACTTACTTATCATGCCATCCCGCGAAAGGGGAGGAACGATGCTATTTACTTGATATTACCCACCTTGATGAGGTACTCGGCAATCTGAACAGCATTCAGGGCAGCACCCTTCTTGATCTGGTCACTGACGAGCCAGAAAGTCAAGCCATTGGGGTTGGCGAGATCCTTACGGATACGACCTACGTATACATCATCGCAGTTCTCGTGGAAAAGAGGCATGGGGTACTGTTTCTCTGCAGGATTGTCCTCGAGTTGCAGACCATTGCCATTCTTGACAGCCTCCTTGAATGCCTCAACACTGACAGGCTGCTCGGTTTCTGCCCAGATAGCCTCGCTGTGGCAACGAAGTGAAGGTACGCGAACACACATAGCACTTACCTCGCAATCGGTGTGCATGATCTTCTTGGTCTCGTTGTACATCTTCATCTCCTCCTTGGTGTAACCGTTCTCGGTAAAGACGTCAATCTGAGGAATGACATTGAATGCCAACTGATAAGCGAACTTATCAACGGTGGGCTTCTCGCCTGCCAACACCTGACGGTACTGCTCATAAAGCTCAGCCATAGCGGCTGCACCTGCACCACTGGCAGCCTGGTATGAGCTGACGTGAATACGCTTGATGTGGCTGATATTCTCCAGAGCCTGGAGAGCAACAACCATCATGATGGTGGTACAGTTGGGGTTGGCAATGATATTACGGGGACGGTTCAACGCATCCTCGGCATTGCACTCGGGCACTACGAGGGGTACATCAGCGTCCATACGGAAAGCGCTACTGTTGTCAATCATCACAGCACCATACTTGGTGATGGTCTCTGCGAAATCCTTGCTGGTGCCACCACCTGCACTGGTGAAGGCTATATCTACGCCCTTGAAATCATCGTTGTGCTGCAAAAGCTTCACCTCGATCTCCTTACCACGGAAGGTGTACTTGCTGCCGGCACTACGCTGGCTACCAAAGAGCAAAAGCTCATCAATGGGGAAATTTCTCTCGTCAAGCACGCGCAGGAACTCCTGTCCTACGGCACCACTAGCACCTACAATTGCTACTTTCATACGCTATTGAATTTGTTTGGAAATAATCCGCCTCTACCCTCTCGGGAAAGGGGAAGATAGTTGTACGTCTGTATTTTTAACACTTTGTTCCGGGCACAAAATTACATAAAATATTATAAATAAGGTGTAGAGATGGTCATAAATTCGCTAAAAATACCTATCTTTGTACCCAAATAAGCTCAAACAAGGTCATTTTGACCTATTTCGGCACACCAGAACCAATCATTTGCACAAACACCACCTAAGGAAAAACACCCACAAGCAAGAATGTTGAACACACTGAACATCGGAAGCCCTCTGGTCACAGACCCCACCTGGATATTCTTCCTGGTGCTGATGGTCATACTGTGTGCTCCACTCCTGTTGCGCCGTCTTCGCATCCCTCATGTCATCGGCCTTATCCTGGCAGGTGTCATTCTCGGGCAGTACGGTCTGAACATCCTGGAGCGTGACAACTCCTTTGAACTTTTCGGCAAAGTGGGAATCTACTTCATCATGTTCCTGGCAGCCCTGGAACTGGACATGGGAAGTGTGATGCGCTATGGAAAGGCTGGCGTGAAGTTTGGTATGCTGACGTTCCTAGTACCATTCGTATTGGGGGCAGCGGCCTCACACCACCTCCTGGGGTATGGTATCCCTACCTCCCTGATGCTCGGTTCGCTGTTTTCTTCGCACACCTTGGTGAGTTACCCCATTGTGAGCCGATACGGCATGGGCAAGCATAGAGCTGTGGTCATCTCCGTTGTGGCAACAGCTTTCACCACCCTCTTCTCCCTGTTGATTCTGGCCCTTGTCACGGGCAGCCAGATATCAGATGCCGGTGCCATGTACTGGTTGATCTTCGCCGCTAAATGCACCGCCTACGGATTTGTCATCATCTTCTGCTATCCCAGGGTAGGACGTTGGTTCCTCCGCAAGTATGACGATCCCGTATTGCAGTTCATCTTCGTCCTGGCTATGGTGTTCCTCAGTGCCGCCCTGGCAGAACTGGCTGGACTGGAAGGCATTCTGGGTGCATTCCTGGCAGGTTTGGCGGTAAACAGACTGATACCCCACACCTCTCCGCTGATGAACCGACTGGAGTTTGTGGGTAATGCACTTTTCATCCCCTATTTCCTGATAGGAGTGGGAATGATTATCGACGTACGCGTACTACTGAGCGACCTGAGCACCATCAAGGTGGTGTGTGTAGTGGTGCTGACGGCTATCCTGAGCAAATGGATCGCTGCCTGGCTGATGAATCTTGGCAAAGGCGGTTCGACTGCATCACGGACATTGATGTTCGGTCTGAGCAACGCACATGCCGCTGGTGCCTTGGCCATAGTGATGATAGGCACAGACCCCAAAGTAAATCTGATGGACAGCTCCATCCTGAATGCCGTGGTGATGCTCATCCTGTTCTCCTGCATTGTGAGCAGTTTTGCCACCAATCGTGGAGCGCTGAAACTGGCCCTCTCGGACACAGAGTTACAAGACAACCGCGGTTCGTATCACGGAAAGTGCCTCATCACGTATGACCATCCTGAGACGGTCGACGTCCTGACTCAGTTGGCCATCCTGATACGTAATCCCTTCGTACCTGATAGTCTGATGGGACTCAGTGTGACCTTCGACGACACAACCGAAGGCAATAAATCCATAGACAGCCCCGAACTGCTCCGCAACAAGCAAAGTCTGGAGAAGGCTACGAGCATCGCGGCCTCTGCCGATGTGGCCATGACCACCCTGAGCCGCGTCAGCACGAATGTGGCAGCTGGCATCCTGCACACCATGAAGGAATATAATGTGGGTGAGGTGGTGCTGGGTATGCACTTGGTGAACGACACCCCTGCTGAGGAAACGGGCATAGAAGAGAATGATGCCACAGGAAATCTTCACCCCGGCATGTCGCTTGGACCAGTGGTGAATGGCGTCATTGCCGGTTCGCATCGTGAGGTGATGGTGGTTCACATGTTGGTTCCTCCTGGTACCTTGCGCTATGTACATGTAGTCATTCCACGACAGGCAGAATACGAGGTGGGCTTCTACAAATGGATTGAGCATATCTGTCGTCTGGGTGAACAACTGGGATGCCATCTATGCTACCATGCTTTTGCCGACACCATCAAGTACATCCCCGACTACATGGCAGAAAAGCATCCCAATGTGCGCACCGAATACGTAACGATCAACATCTGGGAAGAGGAATTGCAGCAACTAAGCAACAGACTGGGACAGAATGACATGCTGGTGGTTATCACCTCACGTCCGGGCTTTATCTCCTACACCCCGCAACAGGAACTCCTGCCCGAACAGCTGAGTCAGGATTTCAAGCGCTCCAGCCTGATGCTGCTGTACCCCGACCAATGGGGCGATCCCAGCGAGACACTCTCCGTCTTCTCGCCTAATGGCATGGCGGTGACAAAGGGCATGTCCACCACCATCCTGGGACAACTCATAAGACCAAAAAAGCGCTCGAAAAAGAGACACAAAAAGAAATAGTTATTTTCGAAATATTGACATTACGCAATGATACAGATCAGAAACATAACAAAATCCTTCGGCGAACTGCAGGTGCTCAAAGGTATTGACCTGGACATCAAGAAGGGAGAAATCGTCAGCATAGTAGGAGCTAGCGGAGCAGGAAAGACCACCTTGCTTCAGATTATGGGAACACTGGACAAGGCCGATACGGGCACCATCACCATTGACGGGACGGATGTAAGCAACCTCAGCCAGAAACAAATGAGCCGCTTCCGCAATCAGAAGATAGGTTTCGTGTTCCAGTTTCATCAACTGCTGCCTGAGTTCACAGCTCTCGAGAACATCATGATTCCCGCCTTTATCGGTGGAATGAGCAAGAACGAGGCAAGGAAGAGGGCAGAGGAACTGCTGGCCTTCATGGGTCTGACAGAACGTGCCTCACACAAGCCCAACGAACTGTCGGGTGGCGAGAAGCAGCGTGTAGCAGTGGCTCGTGCCTTGATGAACCATCCCGCTGTGATTATGGCCGATGAGCCTAGTGGAAGTCTGGACAGCAAGAACAAGGAGGAACTGCATCGTCTGTTCTTTGAGTTGCGTGACAAGATGGGACAGACCTTCGTCATCGTTACCCACGACGAGACCCTCGCGTCCATCTCTGACCGTACTATCCACATGAAGGATGGACTTATTGTCGAAGAGAG
>DCIS01000140.1:4606-7961 GCA_002317475.1 Prevotellaceae bacterium UBA1720
AGAGTTTAGAGAAATATGGAAATAGGCAGACATAACATTCTGAGAGTCCTTCGCAAGGTTGACTTCGGTTACTACCTGAAGGGCGATGCACGCAGTGGCGACATTCTGTTGCCCAACAACGAGATTGATAGTGAGAGTCTTGCTGCCCTCGAGGCAGGAAGCGATGAAATCGAGGTTTTTCTCTACCTTGATCAGGAGGAACGCATCATTGCCACCACACGCAAGCCCTTGGCCGAGGTGGGTGACTTTGCCTATCTTGAGGTGGCATGGGTCAATAATTTCGGTGCTTTCCTGAACTGGGGACTGATGAAGGACCTCTTTGTACCCTTCCGCGAACAGAAAATGAAGATGCAGAAGGGGCAGAGCTACATCGTACATGTTCACATGGACGAGGAGAGTTACCGCATCATGGCCAGTGCCAAGGTGGAGCGCTACCTGAACACGGATTTCCCTCCCTTCCAGCGTGGCGATGAGGTGGACGTGCTCATCTGGCAGAAGACAGACCTCGGCCTGAAGGTGATCATCAACAATCAGTATGCAGGTCTGCTCTATGACGACCAGGTGTTCCGCAACCTCCGCACCGGTGACCGCACCAAGGCTTACGTGCACCTGGTTCGCCCTGATGGCAAGATCGACCTCAACCTGCAGCGAAAGGGACAGGCTGGTGTGCGCGACTTCACCTACGACCTCCTCGACTACCTGCGCCAGAACAACGGCTACACCGTGTTAGGCGACAAGTCCAGTCCAGAGGACATCTACGAGGTGTTTGGCGTCAGCAAGAAAGTATTCAAGAAAGCCGTTGGCGACCTGTACAAGCGCCATAAGATAGAGATCAAGGAAGACGGCATACATCTGGCATAATGCACGAAGGAATCTGACAAGCACAATATCATGAAGAATGGGTAGAAAGTAGTGGAAATTTGTCACAATATCTACTTTGTGTATCAATTTTTCCATAAGAACATGTTTTACTTCTCTCTTTTCTTCCTGCATTCGGCTTTTCCTATTTCCTTTGCATTTGGAAAAAGTATGGGTAAAGTATGCCTACTTCATGCATGAATGCACAAAATGCCAAAACTTTACGTTATTAATATAATAATAGATACAACCATGAGACTATTCAAGAACCTATTCCTACTGACTGCCGTGGCAAGTGCCGCCTCTGTGGCTAATGCCCAGTCTGCAGACTCAGGCTATCCCATCACCCCTGTACCCTTCACTGCTGTAAAGGTTGCTCCCGGAACCTTCTGGGGTCAGCGCCTCCAAGCCAGTCGTGAGGTCACTATCCCCTTGGCTTTCAGTAAATGCGAGGAGGAACATCGCTATGAGAACTTTGAGCAGGCTGCTGCTCACATCAAGGATTCCTCAAAGACCTTCAAGGTTACCATGGGTTACTCCTTCGATGACACAGACCCCTACAAGACCCTCGAGGGTGCCAGCTACCTCTATCAGACCTACCCCGATGCTATCATCGACGGTATGCCTATTGATAAGTATATGGATAAGGTGATAGCTATCATCGCAGCCGGTCAGGAGCCCGACGGTTATCTCTACACGGCCCGTACCCAGAACCCTGCAGAACCCCATCAGTGGGCAGGTAGCAAGCGTTGGGAGTTAGTAGAGGACCTCTCGCACGAGTTCTACAATCTCGGTCACCTCTGCGAGGCTGCTGTAGCCCATTACAATGCTACAGGCAAGACTAGTCTCCTGAACATTGCCAAGGCATACGCTGACTGCGTTTGTCGCGAGGTGGGCAAGAATCCCGGTCAGGCCAAGGTTGTTCCTGGTCACCAGATTGCCGAGATGGGTTTGGCAAAACTCTACACTGCCACCCATGACCAGAAATACCTAGAGCAGGCCAAGTTCTTCCTGGAGCAGCGTGGACAGGTTGATCCCACCTGGAAACATCGCCGTGGCGGCATGTACGATGCACAGGGTTACCTGCACAAGATTGACCAGTATGCCCAGAGCCACAAGCCCGTTTTGGAGCAGGATGAGGCTGTAGGTCATGCCGTACGTGCCGGATACATGTATGCCGGCATGGCTGATGTGGCTGCCCTCACGGGTGATACCACTTATATCAACGCTATTGACCGTATCTGGGAGAATATCGTAGGCAAGAAGTTCTATGTGACTGGTGGTGTAGGAGCTACCAGCAGTGGCGAGGCCTTCGGTGACAACTATGAGTTGCCCAACATGTCTGCTTACTGCGAGACTTGTGCAGCTATTGCACAGGTTTACCTGAACTACCGTCTCTTCCTCCTTCACGGTGAGAGCAAGTACTACGATGCACTGGAGCGCAGCCTCTACAATGGCGTTATCTCGGGTATCTCCATCGATGGTGGTAACTTCTTCTACCCCAACCCCTTGCAGTCAATGGGCCAGCATCAGCGTCAGGCATGGTTCGGTTGTGCTTGCTGTCCCTCGAATGCAGCACGTTTCATCCCCTCTCTGCCTCAGTACATCTATGCTGTCAAGGATAATGCCCTCTACGTCAACCTCTTCGCAGGCAACGAAACCACCGTCAAGGTGGGTGGCAAGAAGGTAACCTTGCAGCAGGAAACCAACTATCCCTGGGATGGCGATATCACCATGACCCTCAAGAAGGTTAGCGGACAGATGGCCCTGAACATCCGTATTCCTGGTTGGGTACGCGGACAGGTTGTCCCCAGCGACCTCTACAACTTCGTGGATGGCAAGCATCTCGGTTACACCGTGACCGTGAACGGACAGGCTGTCCAAAGCGAGTTGAAGGACGGCTATTTCATCATTGACCGCAAGTGGAAGGCTGGTGATAAGGTACAGGTGCACTTCGACATGGAGGCTCGCATCGTACGTGCCAACGGTAAGGTAAGTGCCGACAAGGGGCAAGTCAGCGTAGAACGTGGTCCTCTGGTATACTGTGCTGAATGGTGTGACAATAGTTGCGACGTGCTCTCTGTCCTAATGAACCAGGAGCCTCAGTTCAAGATGGGCAACAAGGAAATTGAGAAGACCAATGTTCAGACCCTTATCACCGATGCTCAGACCCTGAAGTTTGCAGAGAATGGCAAGCTCACCACCAAGGACGAGACCCTCACCCTCATCCCCTACTACGCATGGGCTCATCGTGGTCGTGGCAATATGACCGTATGGATTCCCATTGACCTCAGTGCCACCAAACCATCTCTGCCTCCAACCCTGGCTTCACAGGCTAAGATCTCTGCCTCAGTGCGCAATCTGCCTTCGCTGCAGTCTATCAACGACCGACTGATTCCCGCCAATGGAGATGACCGTAGCATCCCCTACACCCACTGGTGGCCCAAGAACAATTCAACTGAGTGGATCAGCTATGAGTTCAAGGAGGCAACTACCA
>DCIS01000105.1 GCA_002317475.1 Prevotellaceae bacterium UBA1720
ATAAAAAATAAGTCTTAAATTTGCACGAATTTTGAGTGAATTATGCCCACATCGATAGTTTTCCGGGCAGTTCAATTATCGTTTTTATGAGTAAAAGTTATTTTGTAGCATTTTTGTCATTAATCCTCCTGCTTATCTCCTGTGGACAAGGCAAGAAAGAGCAGCAGCTTGCAGAAGAGGCGGAACTCGATTCTATCATGAGCGAGACACCCGACACTTTGCAGTTGTTTGAAGAGAAAGAGCTGCCAAAAGCCGTTGATGAGCTGTTTGACGATTTCTTCTTCACATTTGCATCCGATGCGAGGTTCCAGGGACAGCGCATCCGTTTCCCGCTCCGCTTCAAGGATGAGGATGCGGAACTCCGTCTTACGAAGGAGGATTGGCGTGAATACAACCGCTTCGGACAGCAAGAATTCTACTCTGTCATTTATGAGCGTGAGCAGGACCTTGCACTTCAGAAGGACACTGCAGTCCAGGAGGTCAGTGTTCAGTGGATATATCTGCAGGACGGATATGTGGAGAAATACAATTTCAAACGTATTCCGGAAGGTCAGTGGGTGCTCTTCAACATCGACAAACAAGATGTGAACGATACCCCAAATGGCGAATTTGTCAAGTTCTATTCATCCTTCATTGCCGACTCCGTCTACCAGCGTTCATGCTTGCGTACTCCGCTTCCTCTTGTCGCTTCGGCGCAAGATGATTATGAGGCTACGGAAAGCGTTCTCTCTGCCGACGAATGGTTTGAGATGAAGGGCGACATGCCTATTCCGAAGGATGTGCTCGTGAATATAGATTATGGTCAGCAATGCACCGAAGTAGGTCACAAAAATGTGCTTATGGAAGGTGTGAGCAATGGTCTCTTCATGAACTTTAAGTTTGAGAAGGTTGATGGAGATTGGAAGTTGGTGGGGATAGAGATTTAGAGCTATGGTAAGATATCAGGATTATTCGTTGCTGGGGCATAATACCTTTGGTATTAGTGCTAAGGCAAAGCAATATATAGAGTACTCTTCGGAGGCAGAACTTGCGGACATCATCCGTGAGATGCCTTCCGAGGAGATTTTGCTTCATATCGGTGGTGGAAGCAATCTGCTTTTCACGTCCGATTTCGAAGGAACGGTGCTGCATAGCGCCATTCAGGGAATTGAGATTGTGGACGAAGACGAAAACGCTGTTCTTGTGCGAGTTGGTGCGGGAATGGTGTGGGACGAATTCGTTGCGTATGCCGTCCAGAAAGGATGGGGTGGGGTGGAAAACCTCTCGCTCATTCCTGGCGAAGTGGGAGCATCTGCCGTGCAGAATATCGGTGCATACGGTGTTGAGGCAAAGGATGTTATAACGGTTGTCGAGGCGGTGGAACTCCGTAGTGGGGTGAAGCGCATTTTTGGTAATGCCGAGTGCAACTATGCCTATCGTCAGAGCATCTTTAAGAATGCACTGAAGGGTGCATACGCCATCACATACGTCACTTATCGCCTGAGCAAGCATCCAGTGCTCAATCTGTCTTATGGTGGGTTGTCAAAATGCAATCCTCTGCCTGCGACTATTGCAGAGGTGCGTCAAACCATCATCGACACTCGCAATGCAAAGCTTCCCGATCCAAAGGTTCTTGGCAATGCGGGCAGTTTCTTCATGAATCCGGTCGTGCCTCGTGAGGTCTTCGAACGCATACAGAAGGACTATCCTGACATGCCGTTCTATGATGTTCCCGATGGTGTGAAAATCCCCGCTGGATGGATGATTGACCAGTGCGGATGGAAGGGCAAACATCTTGGTCGTGCGGGAGTTCATGATAAGCAGGCACTTGTGCTCGTCAATCTTGGTGGTGCTACCTCAGACGAGATCATCACGCTTTGTGAAACCATCTGCCGTGATGTTCAGGCCAAGTTTGGCGTCAGCATCCATCCGGAAGTAAACTTTATATAATTCATAATTCACAATTCATAATTCATAATTGGTTAGCACATTGTTCCCCATCCTTTCACTGTCGTAATTCAAGGACTTTCCAAGTCCGTCACCAAATATAAACCCCTCATCCCTTGAAAATTTCCATTCTCGGCACAGGCACCTCATGCGGTGTCCCCCAAATAGGATGCACATGTCCAGTATGCACAAGCACCGATCCTCGCGATAAACGCTTGCGTTGCAGCACTATGGTCGATGTGGACGGCTACAGAATCCTTATCGACTGTGGTCCCGATTTTCGTGAACAAATGTTGCGAGTTGACTTCCGCAAACTCGATGCCGTGCTCATCACCCACGAGCATTACGACCATGTGGGCGGACTCGACGACCTTCGCCCATACAGTGTATTCGGCGATGTCAACGTATATGCGGAGAAATTCTGTGCCGACCATCTCCTCGAGCGCATCCCATACTGCTTCACGCCGAAGGATCGCCGCTACCCTGGAGTGCCGGCCATCAACCTCCTCCACATGGAGCCTCACACACCTATTATAATAGGAGATGCGGTCGAAATCATCCCCATACGAGTGTTCCACGCAAAGCTCCCGATCGTAGGTTTCCGCATACGCAATTTCGCGTATATCACAGACATGTCGAGCATCCCCGAAGAGGAATACGAATATCTGCAGGGCATCGACACGCTCATCGTCAACGGACTCCGTCATAAGCCCCATCCATCGCATCAGACGATAGAAGAGGCAATCGAATTTGCCAACCGACTTGGTGTGCGTGAAAGCTACCTCATCCACATGTCGCACCATATTCTCCCACATGCTGAAGAGGAACCTACTCTGCCCGAAAATGTGCATTTAGCATACGATGGACTCAGTTTCGAAGTTAATTGACATTTAAAAAACAATAAAGTGCAGCAATTTTTCTTCGAATTGTTTGGTCGGTTAATATAAAAAGCTTACCTTTGCAATCGCAATCGAAAAAAGTAATGCGGAAATAGCTCAGTTGGTAGAGCACAACCTTGCCAAGGTTGGGGTCGCGAGTTCGAGTCTCGTTTTCCGCTCTTCACGCAAGGCCCACGTGGCGGAATGGTAGACGCGCTCGTTTCAGGTGCGAGTGTTTAACGACGTGCAAGTTCGAGTCTTGTCGTGGGCACAAATGAGATTAAATCCAGAACCAAGGAAATCTGCGGAAATAGCTCAGTTGGTAGAGCACAACCTTGCCAAGGTTGGGGTCGCGAGTTCGAGTCTCGTTTTCCGCTCAAATAGTCAGTAGAAAGAGATCATCCAAAATAAGGAGGGTCTCTTTTTTGCTAAAACACAGATTCCTAATGGTTATTAATACACCTTCGGTGGACGAAGCAAAAACCTGTAAAAACCATAAAAACCCTTTTACGCCTGTGGGCGAACGTGTTTGTTTTTTATGTTTTTATTTGTTTTTTTATGTTTTTCTTTCCTGCACCTCGGTGCAATAAGAACCCTAATTTTCAGTCAACAACAATATGCGTACACTAAAATTTATCATTATAGCACTCTTGTTCAGTCTCTCACTCTCAGCCAATGCCCAGACAAGCAAGGCACACAGGGGAGATGTGAAAGACGGTTACAATTTCTGGTTCTATACTCCCGAAGAAGAAGGTCGCGACGTGCATCGTCCGCTTCTCGTCTTCCTTCATGGTGCCAGTCTCTGCGGCAATAATCTTGACCGTGTCAAGAAATACGGTCCGATGGATGCATTGAAATATGGACAGATAATCGACAGCTACATTCTCGCTCCACAAAACCCGGGCGGCTCATGGCAACCAAGGAAGATCATGAACCTCATCGAATGGGCTGAGAAGAACTATAATGTCGACAGTTCGCGCATCTATGTCTACGGAATGAGTCTCGGTGGCTATGGCACCCTCGACATGTGTGCCACTTATCCCGACCGCATCGCTTGCGGTATGGCCCTTTGTGGCGGAGCGACAGTCAAGGACCTCTCAGGCCTCTCACGCATACCAATGTGGATTGTGCATGGTACGGCAGACCGTGCGGTGCCGGTGTCTGCATCCGACAGAGTGGTGGAAGCCATCAAGGCAACAGGCGACTCCTCACGCCTTATCTACGACCGCATGCCAGGTATCGACCATGGTCGTCCAGCTCGCATCTTCTACATGAAGCAGACTTACGATTGGCTCTTCTCCCACTCGCTCAATGATGAGGGGCGACCTATCAATCGCGACTTCAACATCACCAACGAAAAGATGAAGAATGCCTATCAGGATATAAAGAACAACTCCAAAGGAATTGAGGCGTACGAGTGATGTTTTTTGTCAAGAATTTGTGAATTTTTGAACCTACGGGTTGTTTTCGAATTAATAAGAATCTGTGAATTAGGCCTATACGGCCTTGGCCATCCGGTAGGCAAGGCCCTTGGGCCTCTTCACTGCTTCTTATAAATTCAAGAATGCTACATGCAATTTCATAAATTCACTAATTCTTGACAAAAGAAAGTTCACTAGACACCAATAATATAACAATAGCAGGGCTCGAAGGATTATCTTCGGGCCCTGCTTGCCATTTCGTACCCCGTCCTTATGCTGTCGCCTGCGATGATCATGCCGTTCTCCACGTAAGCCATAGCCTGCACGAGGGCGAGCATGTCTGCCTCACAACTCCAGTGGAGCAACTTGTCGCGGGCGAGGTGCGACATGTCTGCCACAATGTTGATGTATGCCCGTGTGTTGTTGCCGTCCTGAGGTGGTGCCCAACGGCTCACTATCTGTTCCACAGAGCACAATCCGTACTTGTGCATGTAGGTGTGGATGATGATGAAGGCAGCACGGAAGCCGTAGGCGAGACTGCGGAACTGGAAGAATGAGCGGTCGGTCTGCTGTGCGGCAAGTCCTTGCCATCTGTCATTCGATCTCCGGATGTTGAGGGGGTTGTTGTTCCTCACCCCACGAGGTAGTCGTTTGTTTTCCATTTTCATTGTTTTTAGAGATTATTGAATTGACCCCAAATATCGAGGTCGTTACTAAAAGGAATTGTGCCACAAGGTACAGATTTGCTTCGGTCAAATCTCCTATAGGCGGAACGGTGAAGCCGGCAATGGAGAAAGCAACCGCCGCACAAAATGAGGCGGTCGCTATCTTCGATTGAAGGTTCTGGTGCTTACGAGCCGTAGACATCCTTCTTTGCCTCTGCATCGGCCTTCTTAGTGAGCACACGCTCGAACTGCGCATATTGGCGGAGGTTGGTGAGGTCAGTACCTGCACTGAACTTCACACGCACACGCTTGATGTTCTCAGCAGAGAAATCGTCGAAGGTGCGGGCACCGATGCTCTTGAGGCTGACAGAGAACTTGCCGAGGTCGCCGAGCTTGACGGAGTTGCCTGCGAGGAGATTCTCACGGATACAGCTCACTGCCATGGTAAGGATGCCGACGATATCGCCCTTGCTGTAGACGCATCCGTGCGACACGATGTGGTCAGCGAAAGCATTCACGTCGAGCACGTCCTTCTCCTGAGCATGGGCGTAAGCTCTTTTGGCTGCTGCGGGATCCGAAGGGTTCCCGAGCATTGAGAGAGAATAATTGATTGCCATATTATCTCATACGTTTTTTGTTCGTTTACTAAGCCAGGGACTTGGGTCAAGGCGACACGTCTGCCGCTTCGCTTCCCTTACGGCTGTCATGCGGTGTGAGGCATCGCTATGCCTTCCGTTTGACAATGCAAAGGTACGACAATTTCTGCTCTTATCCAACTGATTTTCAGTGTTCTAATGCAGTTTAAGTCCCTTCTGTGCAATATACTGCAATTCGCTGCAATTGGTTACTGAAATGTTTGCTTATGTCATGTTTTTTTCGTAACTTTGTAGGGTAAAAGACAACGGTCAACGGACAACGGATGAAGGACAACGGACAACGGTCTGGTTGCACGTCGCTCTCGTCCCCTCCCTCGTCCGTAGTCCGTAGTCCTTAGTCAATTTTAAAAACACTCATCATGAAAACAACATTTGTAACTAAAACAGACCTTGGGCAAGCCTTCTTCCCTTATATCTCGCCCCGCTCAGCACGTCAGAAGCTGATGCAGATAGTGATGGACGATGCCACCCTCGTGGCACTCCTCAAGCAGCACGGTTATGCCGAAAGCTCCCATGCTTTCTCCCCACGCCAGGTAGAGATCATCGTTGACCGACTTGGCAATCCATGGAAATAGCCCCTCGCTCCTCTCTTGTTATCGAGAGGTGCAAGGGGCTATCTCTTTATTGTATGATGCCTAAAAGGCAGTCGGCGTTAGCGGTTAGTAGTCGTTGTCCGAATAGTCAGAGTACCATGAACGGCCCTTTGAGAGCTGTATGTCAGTCTCGCCTTCAACCTGAATAGTTTTCTTGCCGGTATCACTTGAGCCTGCAAGTATCTTCGCAGTGTCAGCGGCCACGACCTTCATCTGTGGGGTGATATATGTGAATTTTTTTTTCATGATGTAGCCTATTTGATTATGATTTTCTTACCGTTTTTAATATAAATGCCCTTCGAAGGGTTTGATACAGGCACGCCCTGGAGGTTGTAGTAGCGTGAGTCGCCTTGCTGTGTAGCTGTAGCCGACTTGATTGCTGTCACATCGTCATCGGCCATGCGGAGAGTGTACTTGGCTTCGGAAGAAGGGAATACGAGGTAAGCCTTGTTGGCACCAAGATTAGCACCTGTGTAACGTGAGAACAAAGGACTGCCTTCCTTAATATTCAGCACATATACCGATCCCGAAACCGAAGAGGTAGGAGTAGAAGTGAGAATGCCCTGGAGGTCGGAACCGATAGCCGCATCCGTTGATGTAGCATGGAAATCGTAAGTGCCCGTGCTGCTCATCTCAAGCACCACACCTGTGTATGCAGGGATCACGTCTTCATCTATCGGCGTAATCACAATCTCAGTTCCCGACTTTATTTCTGCCGTATATGCCTTCACACCTTCAGGTATTTTGACTGCATAGTCGAGATAGAGGGTGGAGTAGTAGCAGTTGTCGTTGGCAGAGTAGTTTGCGTCGCGTATTGTAACTTGATATGTAGGACCTTCGGCGTAACACATTAATCGATTTTTGAGGGAAAGATAGCCACCGCCGCTTGCAACATACAATTTCTGTGTCTCGCTTTCGTTTAGGATGCCACTTATGAATGGGGTCCATAATACCAGTCCTGCCATCTGCCCATATACAAGGCTTTTGTCTGTTATGGAATATGTACTCGTTCCATTAGGGAACTCTACAGATTTTGCTGATCCCGTAAAATTCTCAGTTGCAGGATTATAGAATCCAAAATAGATATCGTTGCCACGGTAAGTGCTACCGGTATTGTTTACAGTCACAGTGTATGTAATATAGCTGTCCTTTACCGAAGGGGCCATGACATTATATCCAGCGTATGTCACTTCGTGTGTGCCCGACGTATTGGCTGTGATTGATGTGATGGTCAAATTAGGGTTTCCTATTTCCAAAACAGGGAAAGTGGTTTTATCCATCACTACGGTAGAACCGTTGTTCATCATAAACCAGTACGACATGTTCTCAGGATAACTTTCACCCGACTTGCTTACAGTTATGTCCATTACGTATGTCTTGGTTTCGCCAGGTTGGAGCGACATGTACAGATTTGGGAATTCCTTTTTACTTGTGCTTGGCATCGTCTCTGTAGTGGCAAAACGTAACTCCGACCAATTGTAGAAATCTTTGTCACCGCTGTTCGTAACCGTAACAATGAGCTTGTTCTTGTAAGTGTAAGAGGTGTTATAATACAACTTGTTGTCATCGTTAGCTACGATCGACATTGACAACTTGGTCCAATCGCTGCTATATGTTCCTGCTGGTACCTTCGATTCGCCCGCTGTGTTCGCAGGTGTGATACCGATGACCATCATATTGCTGCCATAATATCCGTCGGTAGTAGTGCTTGCACCTATGCCCGAGTTGTCGTTAGGGTTGAGCACAGCGACATCAAAGTATCCGTTGCTTGAGCCTCCCCAGCCCCAATTGATATGCACAAATCCGTCGCTGTCGATACCATCGCACACGAAGGCATGTCCGCCGCCGCTTGACTGTCCGTTGTACGATATAGGTCGTTTGGCGTTCAGTTCGCGTAGGATAATATTTTTCCATTCTGTATAGGTGTAATTCTTTCTTTCAACTGACTGCAAGAGCGATTCGTCGTAGCCGAAAGTTTTGAAAGCTGGGAGCATGTTTCTATTATAAGCACTTGATTCCTTCACTCCGTAGTCCATCTTCAAGGCCACTCCCACATGATACATCAGCTTTGCCACGGCATTCTGCTGCTGCTCTGTTGCCGCAGATGTGTACACTGGTAGCATATTGTCCCAGTCGAACTGATCCTCGGTGGCTGTGCTGGCTGCGATGGAAGGGATGGATATATAGTTTGTCTCTGTTGTGTATCCCTCGAGAGCCACCTGATTGACCGGATACTTGTGATAACGCATGATCATGGAAATTGCAGTGGCTGCACATCCGGTTACGGGGCTTTTCCCGCTTATTAACGGACACATCAAATTGTATGGGGCGTCCTGGTTCCATGATATGGTTCCGAGCAGTGGAGCCACAGGTGTTACACTTGTAGCAGCGGAAGCCTGACTGGCATTCTCTGTAGCGATGGCATCACCTTCGGCAACTGCTGTCACCGTGCGGGTGTATGCTTCGAGAAACTCCTTCAGTGGCTCTGGCATGTCCTCTTCGCTGAAGGCACCCTGGTCGCTGTAGCCCACGATTTCTGGCATGCGGTCATCTCCCGAGACGATGATGAATCCCTCGTTGTTGCCGTAGTCGAAAATGTAATATGCAGCCGTTTCCTCTGCACCCACCTTGCGTACTGGTGCTCTCTTGACTGCCACGGCATCGTCGTACACGATGCTTCCTATCTTCTCTGCCATCTTTTCAGCAATCGCCTTTGCCTGTGCTTTGGTGCGAGGTGCTGCAAAGCTGCTTGAGGCTACTGTCATCAGCAAGATAGAGATCAAAAAGATTCGTTTCATATAGCTTATTATATTGTTGATTAGTTTTTGTTTTTTTTCAAGAATTTGTGAATTGATGAACCTACCGGGTTGGAATTAAGAAGAATAAGTGAATTAGGCCTATACGGCCTTAGCCATCCGGTAGGCAAGGCCCTTGGGCCTCTTCACAGATTCTTATAAATTCAAGAATGCTATATGCAAAGTCACAAATTCACTAATTCTTGACAAATAAAATAAACATGACCTACTTTATTTCTTACCAAATGGATTCTTTTTAGTGCGAATATACTGGTACACCTTGCTCGATTTCTTGAGGAGTTCGGCATGCTGTGCGTCGCGGCTCACGATGGCGTTCCAAATGGCTTTTGCCTCTTTCTCCTTATGCATCATGAGCAGAACGTCAGCCTTGCCATCCATGAGATTGAGTTGCTCCGTTCCTTCCGAATTGTCGATGAGATAGTCGATAATCTCGAGACCCTTGTCGTAGCTCTGCTCCACACCATAACCGTTCACGTAGCAGTTGCAGAGTTGTACAAATCCCTTCTTGTATCCGTTCTGTCCCGACAGTTGGTACCATCTTACGGCTTCAGACGGATTTTCTGCCACACCCATGCCCTTCTGGTATGCCGAACCAAGGTTGCACTGTGCAATGGCATTGCCTTGCTCTGCCGCTCTTTGGAGCCAAACGAAGGCTAAAGTGGACGACTGCGATGTGCCTATTCCGTCCTGATAGCAAGTGGCAACAGAGTTCATCGCGTCTGAGTCGCCTTGCTGTGCAGCGGCATACAGCAGGTTAAATGCTTCATCGTCATTGCGTTCCACACCCTTGCCGTTGAGAAGGTTCATGCCGAGGTTGTACATTGCAGGCACATCTCCCTGATTGGCAGCGAGGCGATACAGGCGGTTTGCCTCCTCGAGGTTCACGCTTACGCCAGCACCGTTTTCGTAGCAGCAACCGAGGTTGTACTGTGCCTGGTGGTATCCCTGGTCGGCAGAGAGTCGGTAGAGCCTGATTGCCTCGTTCATGTCCTTTGGCACGCCGTCGCCATTCTGGTAGGCGCATGCCAAGTTATACTGTGCGGTGTTCGAACCTTTCTCCACTCCCTTGCGGTACCACTGGATGGCTGTCTCCACATTTTTCTCCACTCCGATTCCGTGATAGTAGCAGGCACCAACGGTGTTGAGGGCGTTGATGTGTCCGAGTTCCACAGCCTTCATAAAGCACTTGAAGGCTTCAGTCTCCGACTTCTCCACGCCGTTGCCCACATAGTATCTCTCGCCCATGCTGAACATGTTCTCTGCCTCCTCACTGTTGCCTGCAGCCACGTTGTTTTGTGCCCACATGCTTGTTGTGCCCATCGCCATCATGACAATGGCTGTGAGGGCAGAAACGAATATACGTTTATTCTTCATTATCCTATATTTAAAAAGGTAGATTTTTTTAAAATAACTCCATTAATAGGTCACAAATGTACGCATTTTCCTTCATTTCGCAAAACATTTCCCTATATGTTTTGAATTATGCCTCGTTATTTCATCTATCCCCACAGCTCATCTTGCATCCACGGCCCCACCACATGCCAACTCGCAAAGTGAATCAAGGGGTCTGACCCCTTGATTCACTATTGGGGCGAAAAAGAAAAACGCCTCTCGTCGGGGTGGACGGGAGGCGAAATAGGAGTTAGAGGAAATGGGCTGTGCCTATAATCCTATTATGGGTTTATTGCTTTGTAATCTTTGCAGAAGTGATTTCGTCTGTAGAATCATACAATGTGACATAGATAGTTGCACCTATCATTGCTTCGGTAATAGTAAGTTCTGTTCGATTTCCTTGTGCGTATGAAGAATTTCCGTATTCAGTACCAAAGTCTTTGTTTTGGCCAGAAGATGCAATCATAAGTTTGTCGCCAGCTGCAACACCATCAGATGGAATAGTAATTGTTTGGCCATGGTATGGAGTGCCCCAAAGAGTAACATCAACTTTTTCTGAAACGGCACATGTTATGTCTGTGCTTCCTGAAGGAGTGTCGCCACCAGAAGGAGTATCACCACCAGAACTCATATCACTTACAGTCTTCTTCTCTGATACCGCAAGACCAGCTGCTGGATGCTTGTACCAATCTGTATTGGCAGTATGATCCTTAACCCAGCCATTGAACTCAGGATAAGAACCTGCACCATAAGTGCCCTTGCCGCTCAAATCGTAGAGAGCCTTCATTTCCTGCGACCAAGCCCAAGTGTAAGTAGTCTTTTTGCCCTCTTCAGGGTCATTCTCAACCACATAAGTGTAAGGCAGACAGAGCATTGCAGGAGCCTTGCCGAGTTCTGGAGCAGCAATAACCGAAGTCTGTGATGTGCCATCGTCATAGCTTGTTCTGATAGAGAAGCCTCCCATGTTGCCCGAAGATGTAATAGTTCCCACCTCCGACGCTGCCATACTGAAGTCCTTGTCGACAACAATAGTCTTCTGAGTGCCCGCATTGCCACGGCTCGCACCTACGTTGATTTGTGAATAGTTGCCAGTAGTAGTTTCTTCAGCACCAAGCAACTGGTGAATCTCACCAAGATCCTGTTCGCCAAAATAGATATGAGAATCCAAAATACCTCCTGCTGCAAGAGGAGTGACAGTGGCAGTGGTACGACCGCTTACGTGCTGAACCGAGAATACAACATCGTTGTAGTCGATATCGAATGTTCCGCCCAAGTCCTCGCAAGCAAGAATCCATGAAGCAGAAGTTGGGTCCTCTTCGATAACTGTAGGCTTGGCGCCATCAATGACAAACATAACGTCGTTGAAGTCCATATCACTGTTCTTATATTGGTTATCCCAATCCTCAAAACCAAGATATGTAACACCATCCAATTCGAAGGTAGCTGCGTGGCTAGCCTTTTTTGTGGTTGACAATTCAGTTTCACTTGCGTTTACTGAGCCGTCTTCATTATATGCCAATACATAGTCATAGTCGGAGTTCATCTCGCTCTGCGAATAATATGTTGGAGTCTCCTTACCTACGCCGAGATAGAAACCGAACTGGATGCCTTCAGGAATCTCAACTTTGATAGGTGTAACCTTTTCTTTGTCGAACTGAATAACTTGGTCCGCACTGTGCTCATCATAGAAACCTGTACCACCAGGAGCACTTGTTTCGAAAACCAATTCTGTATATGCTGCAGGAGTTTCCAATTGATACACAATTATAGACTCATAAGCTTGAAGTTCTTCGTTCCAAACTTGAGAAGGCCACGCATTGTATTTTGCTGGAACAAATCCATTCTCTATAGGAGTAGCAGAAGTAGATTCGCATACAGTGTATCCATTAGCCTCGGCATCATAGTCACGTGCATTTTCAGGAATAGTTGCATCATTGGCAAAACTCTTCCACTGGTAAGAGCCAACCACAAGTTCGTCTCCGCTCTTGATTGTATAAATTGGAGCAGACTTGATGGTGCTACCATCCTTATAATAAAGACCGATAGTGTTAACAGCACCAGTGATGTAGAAAAGTGGATAGACATAGAAAGTACCATTTGATACATATTGGAAATCTCGGGTAGCCTTGTCCAGATTGCAAATTTTCTTGCTTTCCATGCGAGTCAAACCGTTAGATTGGCCAGGCTCTGCAATTTCAGGCAGCATTGCATTCCATGCCATCACCTCTTTGCGTGTGAACACTTTTGTTTTTGATTCATCCAAAGAGATGGTCATCTCATTGCCGTTAGGATTCTCTGGATCCTCGTCTGGGTCGTATGAACCACTGTGGGCAGCTCTTGTGACTGTCGAAAACGACGCTGATCCGCCTACTGTTGTTTGGATAGCTTGATATCCGTTCGAAACCATCAACTTCTGTGTGCCTTCCTTTACGTCCACACCTAATGTTTGTGTTCCGTTCACATTCGAATAGTCGCCTACAATTTGGAATTTAGAACCATTATACGCATAAATCTTAATGTTCGACTCACCCGCAGTAGTTACTGTTACATTAGCTCGGGTGGCAACATTCCAATCCTGATTTGGGTCTATATCACCAAATTGCATTTCAAACTGCTGCTGATACTGGACGTTCTTTGCATCGAATCCGTTGTCGAAATCAGAGCACCCCACAACACAGAACATAGCTGCTGCGGGTACAACATAAGTTAAAAGTTTTGTAAACTTCATTTAGATTAATAATTAGTTTGGTTATTATTGTTAGTTTATAGTTTGCTTTCTTTCGGTAGTTAGGGATATCTTTTTACCCCCACTTTTCGACCTTTCCGGTCTGCGACCACCATGCCCCATTTCTGCATCACTGCATTTCTTCTTTTGCACGCGCGGTCTTATATAATACAATTACCCCTACGAAAGTGGGTACAAAGTTATGCACTTTTTATTAAATAATAAAGAGAATGTTTAAAAAAGCAATAAAATAATACGAAAAAGTAAACTTGTCCTCAAAAAGCAGCGTGTTTAAAAACATTACGTGAGTTCGAAATACGAATCTGCTACTATTCATATCTCGAACTCACGTTGATTAGCGAGAGAGGGGTAGGGGAGGGCTTACTTGCCGCGGATATAGTTGAGAGCAGCCTCAAACTGGCTGTCACGAACGAGCGTTTTGCCCTCACCGTCAGCTACACGAGTGAGTACATAATCCACTTCATAGTCTGGAGTCACACCAACGCCTTCAAGCACTCCAAGATCGGTAAATTTGGCAAGCATCACAGGCTGATAGCCATAGATCGCTGTTTGGTTCATTTCGCCGAATGTACCAGCATAATAACCTGTATAGTATCTTTTTGGTAATATCATACCAAAACCTCCATGTGTCTGCTTTCCAATCACTACGGCGTTAGGCATTAACTTTGCCATGACAGAATGCGTTTCGGAACATGACACCGATTGGTGATTGGCCAATACCACGATAGGCTCTTCTGCTATCACGGCGTGTTCCGTAGGCATTGTTTGTAAGATGAGGCTCAAGTCGGCAGAATAGTCGAGGCGTCCCGTACCATTCTTAATCTTGTAAGTGCCCACATTGAATCCACCACTTGGAAGAAGGGCACCCATGACGTATTGTATATCTGTAATATTACCACCCTTATTATTGCGAACATCGATGATTACGCCCTTCAACTTGCCTGCAGCCTTGAGAGATTGGATGCTGCTGAACCAGTAGTTCCATACATTAAGCACCTCCCTATACATTATTGCTTCCTGCTTAAAGCCTTGTGCAATAAGTTGCTCAAAATGTTCTTTTTTCAAAGCGAAATAATAGGAGAGACAGAAGTTGCTTAAGTGCAGATAAGCAATGCCATCGTTTGTTACGAAACTCATGATGTTCAAACGGTTATCATCCGTAACGCATGAAACGTACGGAGTCATCTGTGCTTCTGGGTATTGGCTGGCGAACTGATTGTAACGAGCAATTAATTGTCCTTCATCATCCAAAGAGATACCAGGGTATTTATCAATAAGTGCTTGCAAAAAGGTGATTGCTTTCGTTAGCCTTGTTTGTTCTTCCTCTGTTTCTGCCTGGCTCAAGGCATTCTTCAAGTTTTTCAAACCTGACACGATTTTCGGATACAATACCGACTTGCAACTCATGTCCACTTCGTGCAAATCATTGATTCGCTCGCTTTCAGGCACGAGATTGCTGGCATAGTAATCATAGTTGCATTCAAGATTGGTTTTGTAATCTTTGCCGAATCGTCGCATGTTACGATCCTGTTGAGGAAATACTGTGATATCACTATTTGTAGAGAAATTCTTGATTTGATAAATGGAATGGCCGTCATGAAGAGTGTCAAGTATTTCAGTGTATAGCTTCTGCAGTTTTTCATCCTTGACCGTATCACCGCGAGCCATGATAGTGTCAAGTTCCACAAACTGTGGGTGATACTTCTCAAACACTTCGTCCCAATCCACGGTTTCGATATCCCATGCCGCATAGTTGGTGTTGACTGCTTGCCACAAAGCAACAAACTCCTCCTCAAACGATGATATATTGTTAATTGTGATTTGCTCGTCTTGAACATACGAAGGCTGGAATTCGATATTATCGCGACAAGAGTGGAGCGTGGTCATCAGCACAGCACCACAAATCAATATCTTATTTAGTTTCATCTTTCTTATTCTTAAGTTATATGTTATTTAAAAATGATAGTACGCAGTAGCCTGCAAGGCGAGTGTTGAGTTGTAGCGGCCATTGTAGCCGTTCTGTTCTGTCTGCACCTGACTTGTGGTGTCATAGTAATAGCGAAGTTCCGTCTGCACCGACCATTGTGGTGCGAGGTTAATTTCCACACCTGCACCAGCCACACAACCTACCACATAACGGTTGTCGCGTCTGCTGTCTATCATTCCGCTCTGGTTGAAAGATTCGTTTGGGATTTGCGATATGACATTGAGAGTATATCCATTAACTCTCGACCCCATCCAGTAGCCGCCATACACACCGGCATTGAAGAATCCACGAACCTTCTCTCCACCGAAAGAGAAACTTGCCATCACAGGCAACTGAATGTAGTCGTTCGTGTAATTGCATTCCATAAGCATCAGAGCGCGAGCGGCGTGGTAATTCTTCTGCGTCCACATCAAGTCAGCACGCAGACCGAACCAATCGTTGAGGTCATACTGTCCCGAAATGCCAGCAGTGGCACCTCCGCGCTTTGTCTGCTGCCAGTCGGACTGGTATCCATTATACTTTTGGTACGAGTTGCTGGTGTATCCACCCGACACACCAATTCTCCACTTGCCCTTTCCAGCATCAAAGCTATTCTGAGCCGTAGCGTGGGCAGATAACAATACTGCCATCACAAAAAATAGTTTTTTTAGCATAACTAAACCAATTTATGTTAATATGTATTTTTCACACTTCGTATCCACCTTGTCATCCACACCTTGTGTATATTTACACAAAAAATCATGTAAAGATAACACTTTATCCACTCACAAGTGTCACAAAACAGCAAAAATATGCGTTTTTGGGACGAAATTGATGTTTTGTTACACTCCCCATCCGCCACAAGCCTTTCAAACCTTAATTCGCCTTACCAATTCCACCCCATTCGTAACTACTCTGCTATAACCACAACGGGGTGAAACTACATAGGGCGGGGTGTCAACCCTGTTATATATAAGCGTAATCTCGTTAGGCAACCCCAACGGGGTGAAACTACATA
>DCIS01000002.1 GCA_002317475.1 Prevotellaceae bacterium UBA1720
GGTGGCTGTGACGGTAATACCAAGGGACTTGCCCAATTGGTTGTGGGTATGAAGCCTGAGGATGTTATCCAGAAGTTAGATGGCGTACGATGTGGTATGAAGGCCACTAGTTGTCCAGATCAACTTTGTCGCGCCCTTGAGCAATGCTTGGCTCAGTAATCTATTTTCTTAAGAAATATAATGACCGCTTTGGGATATCTCAGAGCGGTCATTATTATTTATATATAAATCAGATTACTTACTTGACAACTTGATACAAGGAGGGAATGCCTTGAAAGTACAGGAACACCTGTAGCGAACTATGAATCACTTAGGTTGTACTTCTTTTCCCTTGATGTCAATGTCAAGCATCAACTTGCCGGTTCTCTTGGATGAGTAACGGATGTTGAAGTCGATGCAACTGTCCTTCTCCTCAGCAAGTAACTCGTTGTTCTTGATGTTCTGTACCAGCACCTTCTTCATCTCCCTCTTGGCATCGGGATAAAGAATGTTGAAACTGTCTGTGTCCAGTTCGCCCTTCAGTTCGAAGTCATAGCAAAGCCTGTTCGTTGTGCTGTCATACGCCACCTTCATCAGTGTGGCACAGATGTCCTGCACCTCGGGACAGTGCTTCACCGTGTAGTCATCCCATTTTCCCGCCATTTTCTCTTTGAAATCACGTACCTGGAGGGGACCGGTATAGTCATTCGGTGTGAAGGTGATGTCTAACAGTTTCTTGCCAGTACCTTTTGAACGGTATATATAGCCAAAATTGATTTTAGCCTCCATCTGCTTCTTCAGTTTGATCTCATTTCGTATGGATTTCAGCATGCTTTCACGTATATCAGCAATGATGTAATCGGTAAAGATGCTTTCGTCGTCCATGTTATCAGTGAACGTATAATAGTGATTCTGTGTTCGTGTTTTCATATCAAACACTACACTGTCTAGAATAGTGCAGTCGTCAATCTTTCGTGGGCACATCTGTTGTGTCTCCTGTTTGCAGTTTTCAGCAAACTGCTCATCCATGCTTTTTCTGCCACAAGATACCAGGGAAATGGCTATGAGTGTGAATATTAGTGTTCTCTTCATAAGTTGTTTTTATTATTTGAGCAAAGTTACACCAAAAATTGATATAAAACAAGAATTGCAGAAAATTTACACTTTATTTAACTATTAGTTTCTATCTTCTGTTCAAAGTTAGTAACTTTGCAGTGCAATTGAGATAATTGTTATTTCATAAGTATTTACAAATTTAAGGTATTAGTATTATGAACGAAAAGATTGGAACTGTAGCAGGTGCCGTTTGGACTGCTCTGAATGAGAATGGTGCTATGAACACCAAGGACCTGAAGAAGGCCGCTAAGATCAAGACTGATAAGGACCTCTACTTGGCTATGGGCTGGTTGCTCCGCGAGGACAAGCTCGACGTTACCGAGGAAGGTAAGGACATCACTGTTGTTTTGAAGTAATTCTTCACAAATAACACACTCATACTAAGAGAGGACGTTGCCCAATATGGGTGGTGTCCTCTCTTTTTTGCGCTTTATTCTTAAAATTTAATACTTTGTATTACTTAAAAATTGAGGATTTTGCTTATCTTTGTTCATCGAAAGTAAATTGGTGCATTCAATACCTTATATCCATGCCACGGCTACATCATCCTTTACGTCTGATTTTTCTGCTTGGGACTCTCATGCACGGCTTCCTCAGTCTGCCTGCACAGGTTATTGAGACTGATGTCGCTCAGTATGTCGACCCTCGTATTGGTAGTGTAGGGCTTGGACGTGTCTTTATTGGTCCCTGCCTTCCATTTGGTATGGCAAAGCCGGGACCTGATTGTGGGGTAGGCAACAATCCCGGATGGGCATCCATGCCCGCTGCTGTTTCTGGTTTTTCCCAGACGCATGTCAGTGGTACGGGAGGTGGACCCAAATACGGCAACATCCTTGTTCGTCCGTTTGCTGGTGCTGATCAGCACAGAGCATCAGAGTCGATAGATTTGGGACGCTATGCCTGTGAGTTTCAGGAGAGTGGTATCAAGGCTGAGGTCACTTCTGCCAGCCGTACCAGCTTCTATCGTTTCATTTATCCTCAGGGCACAAAGCCCTACGTTGAGTTCGACTTGTCACACTTCCTTGGTCGCAATTCCGTTCCTAAGGCACGCGAGGCTCAGCAGTTCGAGGATGCCAAACTGCGTGTGCTCAACGATCACGAATGGTCGGGATATCAGACCATCAGCGGTGGTTGGAACAACGGTGCGCCCTATACCGTCTTCTTCTATGCCGAGCAAAAGACCAGTGCTGACACACTACTCCTGAAAGTAGGCATTTCATACGTTTCCGAGCAACAGGCTCGTGCCAATTGTCTCTCAGACATTCCTCATTGGCGTTTCGAAGAGGTCTTTGAGCATTGCGTCAGTGAGTGGGAGAGTCTTCTTTCTCGTCTTCCTCTTCCAACGGAAGCCTCTGACCGTGTCAAGCGCATGTATTACACCGCCCTTTACCACATGTGCCTTATGCCCACAGAGCGCGAGGATGGCACCTACGATGACTACTATGCCATCTGGGACACCTATCGTACTTCCACTCCTTTGCTTACGCTCCTGGCTCCCGAACGCGCTACGGCTATTGCACGTTCTTTGCTCACCATCTATCAGCGTGATGGGTTCATGCCTGATGCTCGTAGTGGCAATAGTAATGGTCGTACACAGGGAGGCTCGAATGCCGAGATAGTCCTCTGTGATGCCTTGGCTCGTGGACTGGATATTGATGCCGAACTGGCACTTGAGGCCATGCTCAAGGATGCTACCGTTGCCCCCCTTGACGACGAGGCTGAGGGACGTGGCGGATTGGCTGAATACAATAAATATGGTTACATCCCCTACATCAAGAATGATGGTCATCGCATCGCTCGTGCCGGTAATCGCACCATCGAATACGCCTTCTGTGACTGGGCAATAGCTCAGGTGGCAAAATATGTCTATGAAAAGAAATACAACGACTCAAACGTAACCACCTCCCCCCTAAAGGGGGGACGTGAAGGGGGTCTTTATCAGCAGTACATGGATCAGAGCACTCGCTGGAAGAACCTCTGGCGTGCTGACTATGAGCACGATGGTGCTCGTGGTTTCATTATGCCACGCAATGAAAAAGGTGAATGGCTTGACAATCTGCCTTTTGGCCATAGCCAGAACCGTCCTCTCACCTTCCCCTATACCCCCGATGTCAGTTACGAAGGACCTTGGTACTGCAAGTGGTGGGATTGCTTCATGTACGAGGCTTCCTCGTGGGAGTATTCCTTCGCTATCCCTCACGACATTCCCGGGTTGATTGAGGCTTGTGGTGGTCCTGTGGCTTTCGAGGCACGACTGGACACTTTCTTCGCGCATAAATATTATAATGTAGCCAACGAACCCTCGTTCCTCACGCCTTTGCTCTATCATTACATAGGTAAGCCCGAGAAGTCGCAAACGCTTATCCGAAAGATTATTGAAGAGCATTTCAATGATCAACCCAATGGTCTTCCCGGCAATGACGATGGTGGTGCCATGAGTTCGTGGTTGGCTTGCCATCTTCTGGGTATGTACCCTTTGGCAGGTACAAACGAGTGGATTAAATATCCTCCCATGACGGATATACATGTGCGTGATACGGTCAACCAGCCCGATGCTGCTCCACAAGCCCCCTACGACTATACGCTGAAGTTCTCTCTGCACGGACAGACGCGCCGGTTCTACATCAGTTATTGGCCTACCGTACAGGATGAAACCATCAAATGGACAATCCAGCGTAACCTTCGTTGGTGGCACGGCAGTTTTAGTATGAACCGAAAAGCCTTGGAGAAGGGTACACGTCTTTGCTATCAGCAACCCGTTGACGGTCAGCATATTACAATCTCTGACGATGAACTATTCTGCATGGTCTCTCGTAAGGTACTTAGGGAGATCCGTAAGCATGGGCGTTGCACCTTCGATGGAGCACAATGGCTGGTAGTAGGCGAGGAACGACCTTACGCCAAGGTTCATCATTTCCATCTTCGCTCTGACGAAGGTGCCGAGATGTGGGTCAACGATGACCTCTTTACACCTTACATCGTAAAGATGATCAATAACCCCATGGAAATAGACTGGGAACTCTCTAAGTAAGTAATCAAATTTATTTATACAATGTCTTGCAAGTGTCTTTTGGTAATATCTGCACTCTCTTCTACGCATCTTTCTGCCTCATTTTCAGTCATGATGTCCACATCATTCTTTCAAATGAGATTGAAATCTGCATCAGAATAGAGCACACCTATTAAAAAAATAATTTTGATCACTTACTTATAATGGGACTTAATTAACCCCTCACATACACTTAAATAAGAATGAAACGATACCTACTCTCTTCACTTTTCACTCTAATCTGCATCCTCTCAGCGTATGCTCATCCCCTCTCTGGGCTTCTTGACCGTATAGACCCTGGTGCATCCAAGCGTTTCCTGGTGGAGATCAAGAAGGATGCAGATGGTCTCGATTACTTTGAATTGTCACAACGTGGTCAGAAACCACTTATCCGTGCCAACAATACGGTCAATGCCGCTGTGGGTCTCAATTGGTACCTGAAGTACTATTGTGGCATTCATCTCTCGTGGAATCAGATGAAGGCCGCCCTGCCAACTTTTCTGCCCGTGATCAATACCCCTGAACGTCACGAGACGGACCTCACATTGCGCTATGACTTCAACTACTGCACCTTCTCATACTCCATGCCCTTCTGGGATTGGAAGCGTTGGGAGACGGAGATAGACTGGATGGCCTTGCATGGCATCAATATGCCCCTTGCTGCTGTTGGTACCGAGTGTATCTGGCGTAATATGTTGCTTCGCCTTGGTTATTCCGAGGAGTATATCGGGAAGTTCATTCCGGGTCCTGCCTTTCTGGCATGGTGGGAGATGAACAATCTTGAAGGGTGGGGTGGACCTCTCCCCCTCAACTGGTACGTACAGCAAGAGTCTCTCCAGAAGCAGATTGTCAAGCGCATGAAGGAGTATGGCATGCATCCCGTCCTTCCCGGCTATAGTGGTATGTGTCCCAGCCAGGCACAGGTAGAAAAGAAAGATGCTCTTTCAAGCGACACGTCGCTTGAAACTGATGAATCCGCTCAGTCCAGCATTCAGCTATGGAATGGTTTCACGCGTCCCGGTGTGCTCTATCCCGGTGACAAGCGTTTCGATGAGTGGGCACGCCTATACTATGAGGAGGCTACGCGTCTCTTTGGCAAGGCTGACTACTACAGCATGGATCCTTTCCATGAGGCCAAGAACCTACCCGAGGATCTGAATATCGGTGAGGCTGGCCGTGAGATTATGCGCACCATGAAGCAGTATGGCAACCCTAACGCCAAATGGGTGTTGCAGGGATGGAGCGAGAATCCTCGTGACGAGATGATTGCAGCCATAGAGCCTGGCGATCTTCTCATTCTCGACCTCTTCAGCGAGTGCCGTCCTCAGTATGGTGCCCCCAACAGCGTATGGTATCGCCCTAATGGCTATGGCCAGCACGACTGGCTTTTCTGTCTCTTGGAGAACTTCGGAGCTAATGTAGGCATGCATGGTCGTATGGATCAGTTGCTGAACAATTACTACAATGCTCGTCTGCATTTTTCAACGCACATGAAGGGGTGGGGCTTTACCATGGAGGGTAGCGAGACTAACCCCGTGATGTATGAACTCCTGAGCGAACTACCTTGGCGCACCGAACGTTTGACCAAGGAGCAATGGGTTAAGCAGTATGTGGCTGCTCGTTACGGCAATTCTTCACAATCGTTGGTTCAGGCTTGGCAACTCTTAGCCAATGGTATCTACAACTGTCCACAAGGCAACAATCAGCAGGGCCCCAGCGAGAGTATCTTTTGCAGTCGTCCTTCACTGGATAGTTACCAGGCATCATCGTGGTCGAAGATGACCAATTACTACGACCCCAACTCTACGCTTCAAGCCGCCATTGCCATGCTTTCGTTGGCAGATGAGATGAAGGGCAATGACAATTACGAGTATGATCTCGTTGATGTCTGCCGTCAGGCTATTGCTGATCGTGGTCGTGTGGTTTTCCATCAGTTAGTGGCTGATTTCAAGAGTTTTGACCGTGAGTCGTTCAAGCGTCACAAGAACGAGTTCCTCGATCTCCTTCTCTCTCAGGATAGTCTCTTGGCCACTCGTTCGGAGTTCTGTGTTGGCAGATGGATTGAGGAGGCAAAGTCCGTAGCTCAGACAGATGAGGAGGCTCGCCTCTACGAGTGGAATGCTCGTGTACAGATCACCACTTGGGGCAATCGCTACTGTGCCGATACAGGTAAGCTTCGCGACTATGCTCACAAGGAGTGGAACGGTCTCTTGCGCGACTTCTACTATCCTCGCTGGCAGCACTATCTGCAGATTCTGGAGGATGAACTCGATGGCAAACTGCCTGTTCTCCCCATTGGTAATTCCTCACAACTGAAGAATGCTCAGGACAATCCAGCCCTCACCGTTGACTGGTACGCCATGGAGGAGCCCTGGACCCTCCAACGCAATCCTTACGATTCCAAACCTGTAGGTAATGCTATCGAGGTTGCCAAGCGTATTATGTCAAAATTATTTGTCTTACCCTCTTAACCTCTTAACCCTCTCAACACTCATGAAACGTCTTCTTTCCCTTGATATCCTCCGTGGTCTCACTGTCTTTGGTATGATCCTTGTCAATAACGGAGCAGGTCACGAACATTTCTATCCCTTGACCCATTCGGCATGGAATGGTCTGACCCCTTGCGACCTTGTCTTTCCCTTCTTCCTCTTCATGGTGGGTGTCAGCATCCCCATGTCCAGCAAGACCAGCCTTACTAAGGTTCTTTGGCGTAGCATCAAGATGTTCGCCCTTGGCGTGGCCCTTCATGCCTGGGATATGTGGATTGGCGGTCATGACGATATCCTTGCTAATCTGCGCCTTTGGGGTGTCTTGGAACGTATAGCCCTCTGCTATCTTGCAGTTGGTGTCTATCAGTATTATGCTCGTAGGAATGGTTGGTCTGTCAAGGTGCTTTGGACCACAGCCATCTCGCTCCTTGTGGGGTATGCCATCATTCTCCTTCTGGGAAACGGTTATGCACAGGACGAGACAAACCTTGCCTGCATCATCGACCGTGCCTTGGTGGGCGAGGCACACCTCTATCACAAGAGTCCTATTGATCCCGAGGGACTACTGGGCACCATCCCTTCTATTGCACACACCATGATTGGCCTATACGTGGGACTGATAGTCAAAGAGAAAATCGCTATCAGCGAACGTCTGTTGAGGCTCTTCACCCTTTCCTCATTGCTTCTTGTCGTAGGTTTCCTCCTCAGCTTCGGTTTCCCCTTGAACAAGCGTATCTGGTCTCCCAGCTATGTCCTTGTCACCTGTGGTCTGGCCTGTGCCCTCCTGGGGCTACTCATCCGATATGTGGATAACGAGGAAACATCTGCGAAACCCCGTACATCCCTCATTGCTCCATTTCGCTCGTTTGCCGATGGTTCCTTCTATCTTTTCAGATGCTTTGGTCTCAATGCCATTGCTTTGTACGTACTCAGCGAGGGTTTAGCTCCCGTCTTCTGGCATTTCAACCTTGGAGGACACATGACCGACTATCTCCTCTCAATCGGTTTCACGCCCCAGTTTGCCTCCCTCTCTTATGCCCTCAGCTTTGATGCCCTGATGGCCTTGATTGCTGTAGGGATGTACAAAACCAAACTTTTCATCAAACTTTGATTTACAATATGAAAGAGCATCGGGGAAATGATCCTCGATGCTCTGATATTATGTGAAGGTTTGTATGGGTATTAATTACTTCACGGGAGTGAGCTTGATGATACCCACTGAGTTTTCTGGGAGAGAAAGGGTTACTGTGCCCTGTACGCTACCGAGGTTGACGGTGTGGGGAATAACCTTCTCTGTGTACTTGAACTGCTGCTGACCAAAGCCGGGGAAGCCACGGAAACCACCGGGAGGCAGACCACGGTCAGTACCGCCCTGTCCGTATGGAGAGGTGCTCTGCTGGTTGGTCTTGGGAGCCTCATAACCTGCATAGTGGTTCTGGTCACCCTGGTTCTTGACAGTGGTGTCATGCGAGGTGATGAAATCGAACTGTGCGGTGTATGACTGGTTGTTGTCGAGCTTCAGTGTGAGCGTCTTGTCTACAGCCTCAGCGTTGACAATCTTCAAGTAAACGGTACCAGTAGCGGTGTCGATAGTGGGAGAGGTGTAGATGGTACTATCAGCTTTGGCTCCGTTCATAGCATCGGTGCTCTGGATAGCCTTGTCGCCACCAACAGAGAAGAGTGACTGGTAGTAGTAGTTGCAGCTACGCCACATGCCACGGTTGTCGAACCAGATGAGGTTGGAGTTCCACTTGTTGTAACCCTTCTTGCAGAAGAGGGGAGCGTATGCTGCCATGGCTACCATGTCGGAGTTGCGCTCCAGGCCTGTCCAGTAAGCAGCCTCGGCCATGGTTGAGCAGTAGGCATTGTTGGTGCCGCTGTTGGCAAACTCACCCACAAAGACGCGAGTAGGCTTCTGGCGATCGTAGGTGTTGCCCTGGTTGCCACGAGCCTTGTTGGCATCATAGCGATGGGTGTTCTTGAAGAACCAGTCGTCGCCCTTGTAGTAATGCTCGTCTACGTAGGTATCGGCATACTTCGCATCAATCTCGGCATAGTTGGCATTGAACTCACGACCTGCATCAGCAGCACCGGCAGTAGAGACGATGATGATGTCGGGATACTGTGCCTTGATAGCCTTGTACATGATATCGAAGCGCTCCCAGAACTCCTTGCCCTGATTCTCGTTTCCGATACCCAGGAACTTGAGGTTGAAGGGTGCGGGATGACCCATCTTGGCACGCTTGGCACCCCACTCAGTGGTGACGTCTCCGTTGCAGAACTCGATGAGGTCGAGGGCGTCCTTGACGAAGATGTCGTGGAAACGCTTACGGTCAGCCTCGGTCTCGAGGGGAGCGATGTAGGAATGACGGGCAAACTGACAGGTGACACCATTGTTGAGCACAGGAAGGGGAGTAGCACCCAAGGACTCTGCCATGAGGAAATACTCGTAGAAACCTACGTACTGTGATGTCCAGTAACCCCAATGGTTGCGGAAACCGATACGCTCCTCGGCATCACCGATACTGTTCTTCCAGAATACCTGACCGAAATAGTTGGGACCCTCGGATGCACAACCACCGGGGAAGCGCATGAACTTGGGATGAAGATCGGCAAGGGCCTGCATCAGATCCTTACGGAACGGACCGCTCTTACCATCGTTCCAAAGGGCAGAAGCCTCGGGTACGAGGGTAACGAAATCGAGGTAGAAGACACCCTTGGTGTCAGCCACGATGGCCAGACGAGAGTCTACGCTGCGCTCAGCCTTCAACTGACCCTGGTACTTCTTCCAGTTGTCGGGAATATTGTTGATGGTGATGACGTTAGAGTTGGCCTTGCCATCCTTATCCTCGAGGTAAACCTTGATGTTACCGGGATACTGTTCACCCTGCAGATAGAGACCGAGGTCATAGCTCTGCTTTGCTACAGCAGGGATAGAAGGCTTCTGGGTGTTATTGGAATAGCCAGCACCACGCTCCTTGGTGTAGGGGGCAATGCCATAACCATTGGCTGCAATACCGAAACCATTGCCGGGCTCCTCAACGGAGAAACGTACGCAATACTGCTGGTAGCGAGCCTCATCATCGTACTGATCGTTAGGATCATAGTCGTAGTAACGCTTCAAGGTGCGCAGAGGATGATCACTGACACACTTGGCCTCACCCTTGCTGCCTTCGCCCTTTACAACGGTCCAGCCGAAGAAGATCGTGTCACTCTGTGAGAACTCATTGGCGGGACCCTGAGGTACGTTGTAGACCTGGAAGGAGTTGTTCTGGATGAGCTGTGCACAGATACCACCATCAAGGCTCTGGTTGATATCCTCGAAGAAGATACCGCTGAGGGTGGGAGAGATGGTTATACCCTGCTGAGCAGTGGTAAGCGAGATGCTACGGTTCTGCTGAGGAGTGAAACCCTTGAGTTGTAGCATCTTATCTGCCATACGGGTACCCATGAGACGCATACCCTCGGTGTTGAAATGGAACTGATCACCAGTAGACTGACAACCGATAGAGGAGATGACGTAGGAGTTGGGGAGCACCTTGGGAAGGTTGGGCAGGATCTTCTCATTGAAAGCCCAGCATACACCATCCATCTCCTTCTGCTTCAACTCACCTGCAAGCAGGGGTACATCCTTTGCCTTGAGCTTAAGGTCCTTGATCAGGTCGTTATAGATCTTCTTGACCTTGTTGGGCCATTCGGGATCGTCGCTGTTGGAACAACCCTGATGGAGGAGGATACCCTTGATGACACCGTCCTTCTGAGCCAGTTTTGCCATCTCAACGAGGCGCTGGTAGGGATTACCATTGTAGGAAACAACGATATTCTTCATCCAATCGCGCTCATTATCAATATAATCCTTATAGCCATCCTTGTCCCAGAGCTCGATCTTGGCACCAGCAACAGATACGTTGATGACACCCACGCGATAGTCCTGAGGCATGACCTCGATCATACGACGACCGAAGAAATCAACAGGACCCATGTTGTTGCCATCACGGCAGATGGGGGGCAGGGCAGTGTACCACTTGCCCATCTCACGACCCGAGCGGGGCATGTCACAGGCTGCCATGAACTGGAAACGAGGGTCGTTCCACTCCTTGTCCTTGTCAGTGGGTTGTGCACCTGCCTCCATATTCGACTGACCGAAACAGAGGTAGATGTGAAACTTGGGATCAGGTTTCGCCATTGCCATCAGGGGCAACAGCATGAAAAGCATGAATACTTTAATTGTTTTTTTCATATTAGTGGGTATAAAGTGATTAAAAGTCTTTATTGCCGTTCAAGTCCGTTCCGGGATCCTCTTTCTTCTGATCATGAGTGTGCTCATTATTCTTGTTGTCAGGATTGATATCCTCGGGTTCACAAGCACACAGTACGGACATAGTAGAGAGCATCGCCAACATAACGATGCTCTTACTGAAAAGTGATCTGCAAAGTTTTATCATTGTCATTTATCTTGCCTGGGTATATTTGTGAAGGGTAGCACGAACGGCTCCCTTGCCAGCATAGAGTTCCTTGACCATGCCCTCGATCTGCTCACCGAGACCAGCCTCATAGAGGTCGGTACCGAAGATGTCAGCACGAGAATAGAGCTGCTTCAGAGGACTCCAGTCCTGATCGGGCTTGCCAATCTCGAGGGGAGCAACGATGGCCATGAGTTCGTCAAGTTTAGGATCAGAAGAAGGACTGAAAGGCTCGAGGTTATCATCCAATGCCTTGAGGAAACGAGCGTAACCAGCCAGGGTGAGGGGGATGAGCACGAGGTTGGACTTATCCAGACCACGAGCAACGTACTTCTTGATGGTCTCACCGAAACGGATAGGCAGTTTCTGACTGGTATCGGTAGAGATACGCTGAGGAGCATCAGGCATGAAGGGGTTAGGCAAGCGCTTGTTGATGACATCACCGATGAACTCGTAGGGGTTCAGTACACCGGGATCGGTCACTACGGGCATAGCCTCGATGTAGCCAATCTTCTGTACGAAGGGACGAAGGTCCTCATCGGCCATCTCAGCAGAGATGAGCATGTAGCCCAGCATCACACCATAGATTGACATGGCGGTGTGTAGAGGATTGAGGCAGGTGGTAACCTTCATGGTCTCAACCTGATCCACGGTCTCACGGGTAGTATACAGTGCACCACCGAGATCCAATGGGGGACGACCGTTGGTGTAGTTGTCCTCGATAACCAGATACTGCACCTCCTCGGCATTGACGAAGGGAGCGGTGAAGGTATGCTTCTCTGTCTCCAGGAACATATTGTCCTCGAAACCATCCTGTGCCAACATCTCCTGTACCTTGCTGTGAGGACGTGGGGTGATCTTGTCAATCATTGACCAGGGGAAGGTGATCTTCTGCTCATCCTGTAGGTAAGCAAGGAAGGAAGCGGGAACGAGTCCATCAGCTACCCAACGTTCAGCATAAGCCATCACACCAGCCTTCACCTTATCACCATTGTGCGAACAGTTGTCCATGGACTGCACGGTGAGGGGCAGGGCTCCAGCGTTGAAGCGCTCGAGCAAAAGGGCACAGACCTTACCCATAGCGAAGACGGGAGAGAGTCCGCGTGCCAGGTCAGCCTCATTGTAGGTGTAACCCTTCTCGGTGATGGTGAAGGAGATCATCTGCAGGCTGGGAGCACGGAACACCTCTACAAGGCGCTGCCAGTCAGGGAACTGAGGATCAGCCTTCAGGGATTCAGTAACACTGGCAATAACCTTCTTCTCGATGGTGCCGTTAGAACAGAGCGAAACGGCCAGAGAAAGGTTCTGGTAGGGAGTGTATGCTTTGTCAATGACCTCATAGTCAAAGGTTTCGGCAACAATCACACCACGGTCATACTTACCCGTGTTCAGCGCATCATTCAGAATAGATGCAGGGAAGGCACGGAAGATGTTACCACCACCAAAGTGTACCCAGGTGGGTTCATCATGTGTCTTCTTGGCTACTGCCTGTATATCAAACTTAGGAAGCTCATAACCTTTGGCTTCCCACTGTGAGGAATCAAATCCTTCAGATAAAATATCAATTAGTTTCATAAGACCCACCCCCAACCCCTCCCATTACACTTCGTTAGGGAGGGGAGTAGTTACATTTGTTAGCAGAGGGGTGATGCTGCTCTAAAGCCCCCATCTTAGCTCCCCAAAAGGAGTATGGTTACATTTTGCATGTGTGTGGGAGTCTGTTAATAATATGATGTATATGACCTCTTGTCCCCATTCTACTCCCCTCCCTAACGAAGTGTAATGGGAGGGGCAGGGGGAGGGTCTTAATCGTAGAATCCGGGTTGTTTGTACTCTATGCCAAGTTCGCGGTCAACGGTAGCCATGACACCCTGAATCTGTCCCATGGCGAACATGCGGCCCAGAAGGGTGTAACCAGAGTTGTGGCCGTGATTGCTCTCGTCAAACACACCACCTGGTTCGTCGGTGAAGGTCATACCGTGATCCACACGCATAGGCAGACGACGACCAGAGTTGCACTTACCGTCACGCTCAGCCTGCTCGAAGATACGGCACAGTTCGATAAGGTCGCCACGACCACCGAGGTGGGATGCCTCAGTAAAGTTACCGTTGGGGAAGATGTGGCAACTGCGTAGATGCACGAAGTGTGTGCGGTCAGCAAACTGCTTAGCCATAGCTACACAGTCGTTGTGCTCACCAGCTGAGAACGAACCGGCACAGAAGGTCAGACCGTTGTGCTTGTTGGGCACAGCATCCAGCATCCACTGAATATCATCGGTACGTCCAATGATACGGGGCAGACCGAAGACGGGATATGGAGGATCATCAGGATGAACGCACATGTTGATATCGTACTCCTCGCAGATAGGCATAATAGCCTCGAGCCAGTATTTCATGTTCTCCTGGAGCTGTTCCTTGTTGATGCCATCATAGAGCTTGAGCAGGTCGCGGAATTTCTGTACAGGAGCGGAGTCACCCTCGCTGAAGTTACCACTGACGAAACCCTGAGTCTTGATGATGATGTTCTCCACCATGGCGTGGTCAAACTCGGGAGTAGCCGTTTCCTTGATCTTGTCTGCCTCGGCAACGAGATCACGTCCCCACTTGTGTTCCAGTGAGAAAGCAGCCCAGTCAGCACGTGCAGCCTCACGCTTGAGGATATAGATGTCGAAATAAGCAAACTGTCCCCAATCCATGTACAGGTTGTTGGCACCATTGGGATTATCGTGTGACAGGTCGGTACGAGCCCAGTCCAGCACAGGCATGAAATTGTAGCAGATGCACTTCACACCCTCCTTACCGAGGTTGCGCAGACTCTCCTTGTACACCTCAATCTGCTCATCGCGGTCAGGACCGGCATACTTGATAGTCTCTACTACGGGGAGTGACTCAACGACGCTCCATGTCATGCCGTAACTCTCAATGTACTCCTTCAATTCGTGGATTTTCTCCTGGGTCCAAACCTGTCCCAGAGGTACATCGTGCAGGGCAGTTACGATACCCTCAACACCTATTTGTCTGAGTTGGGCAAGGGTGATCTTATCCTTCTTGCCAAACCATCTCCATGTTCTTTCCATAAAGCCTCTCCCCCGACCCCTCCCCCAAATGGGAGGGGAGACTGCAGGGGGAATGCAGTTTAAGATTATTTGATAATGTTTTTTTCTAATTAAATCCTATATGCTCTCATCTGCCACCCCTCCCTTTTGGGGGAGGGGATGGGGGAGAGGCTAGAACTTAAAGAAATTCTTTGCGTTATAGTAACTGATATCCTCAACCATCTGCTTGATGCGTGGCATCTCCTCTGCGGGTATCTCGCCATTCTCAATGTCGCGACCCAAGAGGTTGCAAAGGGTACGACGGAAATAATCGTGACGGGGATAAGAGAGGAATGAACGGCTATCAGTAAGCATACCTACGAAACGGCTCAGCAGACCAAGGACTGAGAGGGCATTCATCTGACGCTCCATACCATCCTTCTGATCGTTGAACCACCAACCCGAGCCGAACTGAATCTTGCCCGGAGTAGGACCCTGCTGGAAATTACCCAACATGGTGGCAATCATCTCATTGGCAGAGGGATTGAGGGGGTAGAGGATGGTCTTGGCCAGGAGATTGTCCTTGTCCAGACGATCCAGGAACTTAGACATGGCAATAGCGGTATTCCACTCGCCAATGCTGTCAAAACCTGTGTCGGGACCCAACTGTGCCATCATGCGGCTGTTGTTGTTGCGCAGCGCACCGTAATGGAACTGCTGTGTCCAACCAGAGCGTGCATCCATACGGGCAAAGTCGAGCATGATGGCGCTCTTGAACTTACGGTCCTCGAGGTCTGTAGGCTGCTGACCTGCCATTACCTTATTAAATATATTATTGATCTCAGCATCGGTGAAGTCCTCTGCATAGAACTCGCAGATACCATGGTCAGAAAGACGGCAACCCTGTGTCTCGAAGAAATCGTGACGCTTCTGAAGGGCATCAAGCAGGTCGTTGTAGCTGCTGATAGCCACTCCTGACACCTCGCTCAGTTTCTCAATGTATACACGATAAGCCTCGGGATTCTCCACTGCCATAGCCTTGTCGGGACGCCATGTTGGAAGCATCTTTACCTCGAAACCACTCTCGCGGGTCTTGATGTGATGCTCGAGAGAGTCAATGGGATCATCTGTGGTGCAGACACTCTCTACGTTGTAGTGACGCATCAATCCACGTGCACTGAACTCGGGTTTCTGGAGCATCTCGTTGCACTGGTCGTAAATCTCGCGTGCTGTACTGGGATTCAGCAGTTTCTGAATGCCAAAAGCGGTGCGGAGCTCCAGGTGTGTCCAGTGATAGAGAGGGTTGCGAAGGGTGTAGGGCACGGTCTCTGCCCACTTCTCGAACTTCTCCCAATCGGTAGAGTCACCAGTGATAAACTTCTCGTCCACGCCATTCGTACGCATGCCACGCCATTTGTAATGGTCGCCACCAAGCCAAAGTTCGGTGATGCTGCGGAACTGATGATCATCTGCCACCATCTGAGGAATCAGGTGACAATGATAGTCGATGATAGGCAGACTCTTTGCGTGCTCATGATAGAGCATCTGCGCTGTTTCGGTTTCCAAAAGGAAATCCTTGTCCATGAATTGTTTCATATCAGCCTCTCCCCCGACCCCTCCCCCTAATGGGAGGGGAGACTGCAGGGGGAATGCAGTTTAAGTTTATTTGATAATGTTTTTTCTAATTAAATCCTATATGCTCTCATCTGCCACACCTCCCATTTGGGGGAGGGGATGGGGGAGTGGCTTATTCAATAGGCTTATACTTTGGAACGAGCAACTTGATGACACACCATGCCAGAACGTATGCAATGGCACAGTAGCAGAACACTACCATGTAAGCACCGGGTTTGCCTTCAACACCGAAGAAGGAGAAATCGCTGCCTTCTGCATAGGTGAAGAACGCACCAGCCCCCTTGTTAATGGCAAAGCTGCAGAGACCGCCAAACATGGTACCGATACCGGTGATAGTGGCAATGGCGCGCTTTGGGAACATATCGCCGATAGTGCTGTAGAGGTTGGCTGACCATGCCTGATGACCAGCACCAGCCAAACCGATGATGATAGCGGGCCACCAAACGCTGACACCTGCCAAGGGTTGTGCTACGAGAGCAAAGATAGGCAACAGGGCGAAGAGCAACATAGCACGCATACGACCAGCATAGGGGTGCATACCCTTCTTCTCCACGAAATACTTGGGTGCATAACCACCCATGATGCTGACGAGCGTCACGATGAGGTAGAGCACAAAGAGGAGCATCTGACCTGTGAAGGTTGATGCGGGATGACCCAATTCCTTGAAGTAAGCAGGTGCCCAGAACAGGAAGAACCACCATACACCGTCGGTGAGGAACTTACCCATGATGAATGCCCAGGTCTGACGATACTTGAAGCAGTCTATAATGCCAAACTTAGCCTCCTGTGCCTTGGGCTTCTCTTCAGTCTGTACGGGTGCCTCAGCGGCATCCTGATTGATATATTCCAGCTCTGCCTCGTTGACAAACTTGCTCTCCTTAGGATGGGTGTAGAATACTAACCAGAGACCCGCCCAGATGAAACCGATACCACCAATGATGATGAAGGCCATCTCCCAACCAAAGGCGTTAGCCAACTGAGGGATGGTCAGGGGAGCGAGCAATGCACCCACACTGGCACCTGCATTGAAGATTGAGGTAGCGAAGGCACGGTCCTTCTTGGGGAAGTACTCGGCTGTAACCTTGATGGCAGCAGGGAAGTTACCAGCCTCACCAGCAGCGAGGAAACAACGGCAAGCAATAAAGAACCATACACTTAGGGTCAAGCCCCACAAACCTAATTGTGAAGCCTTCTCCATACCACGGAGAGCCTCCATGCTGTCCAGACCGTTGCATGCCATGGTCAGCCAACCACAACCAGCGTGCAGGCAGGCTGCCAAGCTCCACAGTACGATAGCCCAGATGTAACCCTTCTTGGTGCCCATGATGTCAATGAACTTACCAGCGAAGAGGCTGATGAAGGCATAGAAGATGGAGAACGTAGCGGTGATGGTACCGTAATCATTGTCATCCCAATGGAAGTCCAGTGCGATGAAATCGGTGTAGGTGAGTGACAGAACCTGACGGTCCATGTAGTTCACTAAGGTGGCCAGGAATAGCATTCCGCAGATGACCCAGCGGAAATTGGACATGGCCTTTTGTGTGTTGTTGTTCATGTGTTGTTTATTTAATGATTAATTTCTGTGCAAAGATACTACATTTATGTAGATTGGTGTTTTGCGTGTTGTTACTATTGTTTGCTGATTTGTGTCATCCAAAGGTTTTTCACGTCTTTCCAGTGGTAGAAGCATCCGTTGATGGCCTTCAGAGGCAGATGAGCATCGCGCTCGTTGAGGAGTAGACGTAGCAGGATATCGCTATTCTTTTTTCCTTGGTAGAACACCAACTGAAGATTGGCTGCCATAGGTACGAGTTCGTAGTCGTGCCAATGTCTGGCTACATTATCTGCGTCAGTGTCATCTCCTGGAACCTGTTTGCATTCCTCAACCTGCATCAAGGTGAGGAGGCGTAGCAGGGCACTATCATGACCGAAACGCAAATGTACTTTAGTGGCAGTCTCGTCTTCCAGTCTATCTGCCTCATCCAAGATAGACTGCAACAGGTTTACGGAACTCCGCTTGGTAATTTTGTTGTTCAGGCTTGAAGGACCGTTCGTTACGTACATTCTGTAATTGATGGCCTTCCAGTAATTCTTCAACTCATCCCCCTGAAACAGGTCGTAGAATGAAAGGGACAACCCCACATTCTGCATATCACTGGCAATCCAGTATAGTCCGTCAAAGAGTTTTATTGGGTCGGGAATATGCTCAGGTCTGACAAAAAGAGAGGACATCAGACGCTCATACCCGGTATATGTACGATAGATGCTGTCCTCGATGTTCTTGTAGAATTCGCTCTTCTTGAATGCCTTTAGCTCGTCTGATTCCTGATTAATGACGTTCATGTCACGCTCGTATGCCGAACGGACAATCTTGCATTGGGGACGCTGTTCCTTGATACCCTCACATGCTGCCATCATACTCATCATGCAACGCCTGGAAGTGCTGCTTTGTGCCATGATGGGCATTTGTTTGTCAAACAGTGTAGGGAAGTTCCTGACCATTCGTTGGGCAATCTCCTTATGCTGAATCTCACCGATATGGGTCAGTTCGCCACTGCGTCCCTTAGCATCATCCCACACTATCTGCAGACGTTTGTATACCTCCTTGCCCAGATTAGTCAGTTCATGCGATTCAAACTCCTTCAATACGGCTTCGTAACGACTGTCCTCTGTAATCCAACGACTACCATGACGGCTGTAATGGCTGAGGTAGATGGGCGTATAGCCTTTCGGAGCAGAGGTGAGTTCAGGGGGTGAGGGATAGGCGAAATATGAACTACCCAGTTGCTCATTGGTTTGAGCCAACGAAACATGGGGAAGAAGCAGAAGCAGAATTATGAGGATGTGCTTAGCGTTCATGTAGTTCATTTGCCAGTTTAGGAATACTTGGTTTATCGCTCGTAACTATAGCGAATGTTGTTGGTTTTCACGTTCTTGGCATTCTGTACACAGATGGCCTTGTTCTTGGGAGCAGGAATGAAACCATCGCCAACACGGGGACGAAGATCGTATCGTCCACCCTCGTAGTTAGTCTTTTTGACGATATGCAGATCTAGGTCATCAAAGTAGATGTCGTGCACCTTGCCAGCAACATCTCCACCAACAAAGCAACCATTCTCACCCTCGCAGACAATGTGATTGAAGTAGATGTGGCTTACCTCACCACAACGACCTTCTGTAGCACCCTTGGGGAAGCGCCATCCTGCATCCTTGTGATTACCGATAGCACGGGGGTAACTGGTGACGTAGATGGGCTCAGCCTTGCCCCACCAAACATCGCTGAAATACTTGCTCTCGATGATGATGTTGCTGAAAATCACGTTGGTAACGGTACCCTCATCACGATTCTGGATACCCAGACCACGGTTGCTGGCACGTATGACACAGTTCTCGATGATGACATTTGAGATGCTGTCCATATTCTCGCTGCCAATCTTGATGGCACAACTGCGACCTGTCATCACGCAGTTCGTCACCACGATATCCTGGCAAGAACCGTATTTCTCGTATTCACGGCGGTTTTTCAGGCAGATACAGTCATCGCCACTCTCTATGAAACAGTTGGCTATACGCACCTTCTTGCTATGATCCAGGTCTATGCCATCACCATTGCGTATCTTCAGATTGTTCAGTAGGGATATGCCTTCAATCAGTGCATCATAGCATCCTACGAGGTGCACGGTCCAATAGGCTCCCTGTCGAATGGTAACGTCACGGATGGTCAGATGTTTCACGCCCATCAGGGTCAGTACATGTGGACGAGGGTCAAACTTGGGATCCTTCAAAGGTTTCAGTTCGTAGCTGTCCTCCAGCTCTGCACCCATGAAGGCTATGCCGTTACCGTCAATTGTACCACGACCTGTAATGCTGAGGTTCTCAATGCCTTCACACCAAAGCCACATCATGCCTTCTCCACGATTTTCGCCGAAAGCACTCAGCGTATAGGTCTCTTCGTTGGGGTTAGCCAGAAGAGTAGCATTGACATCAAGATGCAGGTCGATGTTGCTTTTCAGTTGGATGGGTCCAGCCATGAAAACATGATTTGTGGGCAGCCAAACCTGTCCTCCACCATTGGCTGAACAGATATCAATAGCCTGCTGAATGGCTTTGGCATCATCAGTTATGCCATCACCTTTGGCACCATAATTCAGCACGTTATAAATGTTTGTTTGTGCCATGCCACACATGCTGGCAAATAGCGTGATAATGAATATGCGTATCCTGTTTTTCATTGGTTTGCTTTTTTTTGTCATGCAAAGATACAACATTATTATTAAATAATGAAGCATTTGTCCAAGAAAAAGAATATACCGACAAAATAAAAGTGGACAAAACATGATGCCCACTTTAATTAGTTATAAATGTTATGTAAATATTTTATCTAAGAAAGACTGTGATTATTAATACCTTAGTCGTACAGATAGAATATGCGTTTCATACCTTGCCATTTCTCGTCACTGGTGGCATTTTCCGCACATTGCTGGAAGGCAGCAACGGTGTTCTCCCACTCTTGCTGACGGGGCAGGGTGGCCAGACGAGCCATTGCCGAATCCCAGTCAAAATCAACGGGTGTCTCAACTACCATAAACAAGACGTTCTCATGGCGGTAAATCTCCATCTCGAGGATGCCTACCTCACGAATTCCATCCCTGAT
>DCIS01000092.1 GCA_002317475.1 Prevotellaceae bacterium UBA1720
CTTTCGTTGATCGTTCATTGACGTACGTTCAGCGAGCATTCGCAGAATGCGAGGCACTACCTCTCCTTTCTCCTCAGCACCGAGTACCAAGTCCACACCTTTGATACCTGCAACCTGCTCAGGTTTCAGCTGAGCATAGCAACCCGTGACAACCACTAGCGAACCGGGGTGATTTCTTACCAGTTTGCTGATAGCTTGTCGACACTTGTGATCCGCCACCTCGGTGACACTACAAGTATTGACAATGCATACATCTGCCACCTCCCCATCCTGGGCAGTCATAATGCCAGCATCCTTCAATTGCTGTCCTATGGTGGAAGTCTCAGCAAAATTGAGTTTACAACCCAAGGTGAAATAAGCAGCTTTCAAGCGACAAGATGAGGCAGAAAACTGCTCACGCGCACATGTATCATTTAATAGGTGTTCCATACAGTTTGCAAAGTTAATAATTAATATGCTAAAAACATCGTTTTATGTACATTTTTTAAGAAAACAGGAAAAAAGCGGTTAAAGGAGAAATAATATATTATGCTGATTTTCTATGAGTTAAGTTTTTTACTCAAAAAAATTTTTATTCTCAAATGAAAAAAAAGCCTAATTTGTGATACAACGTATTGAAAAAGTTCGTACCTTTGCACCGTTTTAGAAGAATAACAGTTGTTTTACAAATTTAAAAGCTTAGAAAAATGAAAAAGTTTGCATTTATCTTCGTTGCTGCTATCGCAGCTTCTTTCGCAGTTAGCATGTCATCTTGCACCAAGGCTGCAGCTGATTCTGATAGCGTATGCTGCGACAGCGTATGTGAGGAGGTAGTTGAGGAGGTAGTTGATACCACCGCTTCTGACAGCGTAGTTGCTGACAGCGTAGTTGCTGAGGTTGCTGAGTAATCAATAGCACAACGAATCACAATTAAGAGGGCCTTACCACTCAGTGGTAGGGCCCTTCCTTTTTTGTATACTTACGTTTGTTCATGAAGAAACATGTGTAAAAAGGAACAAACACGGAGAACCAAGAGCACAATCATACGCAGGGAGGAAAGAACCTGCAAGATGTAGCGACAGAAAAAGGGCCGTAACCGAAGTTACAGCCCTTAATATTAGCTATATGGTGTATAGCTTTACAAATTTAAGCCTCTTCTGCGGGAGCTTCAACTGCAGCAGGTGCCTCCTCAACTGCGGGAGCAGCCTCAACGGGAGCATTCTCAGCTACAACGGTGAAGGGGATCTCAACGCTAACCTCCTTGTGCAGACGAACTACTGCGGTGTAAGCACCAACAGCCTTAACATCAGCAACCTTGATGAGCTTGCGATCAACCTCGTGACCCAACTTAGCCAGGGCATCAGCAATCTGCAGAGCATTTACGCTACCGTAGATAGTGCCAGTTGCGCTAACCTTAGTCTCGATGGTGAGAGCTACGTTTGCCATTGAAGCAGCCTTAGCCTCAGCGTCAGCCTTGATCTTAGCGAGCTTAACAGCCTGCTGACGGAGATTCTCAGCCAATACCTTGCGAGCAGAGGGAGAAGCGATGACAGCCTTGCCAGTAGGGATCAGATAGTTACGACCGTAACCACTCTTAACATTCACGATATCGTTCTTGTAACCCAAGCCGATAACATCTTCCTTAAGTATCAATTCCATAGTGCTTCCTCCTTTAATTATTTCATCAAATCAGTTACGAAGGGCAGCAAAGCCAAGTGACGAGCACGCTTTACAGCCTGTGCCACACGACGCTGATACTTCAATGAAGTACCGGTGATACGACGGGGAAGAATCTTACCCTGCTCGTTCAGGAACTTCTTCAGGAACTCGGGATCCTTATAATCGATGTACTTGATACCACTCTTCTTGAAACGGCAATACTTCTTCTTCTTAGTATCGATTGCGGGAGCGGTTAGATAGCGGATTTCAGATGTTTGCTGTGCCATGTCTTAAGCCTCCTGTTTTTTGTTTCTGCGCTTCTCAGCATACTGAGCGGCATACTTCTCGTTCTTGATAGTGATGTAGCGAATAACACGCTCGTCACGACGATAATTCACTTCCAGAGTCTTGATAACTGTAGGCTCTGCCTTAAACTCTACGAGTACGTAGAAACCCGTGCTCTTCTTCTCGATGGGATAAGCAAGCTTCTTCAAGCCCCAAAGCTCCTCATTGATGATCTCTGCACCATTCTTGGTGAGGAGGCCCTTGAACTTTTCAACCGCTTCCTTCATCTGAACATCAGACAAAACGGGAGTCAAAATGAAAACGGTTTCGTATTGATTCATAATACGTTAAATTAATTAATTAAATGATAGTTTTGCTTAAAGCGGTGCAAAGGTACAACTTTTTCCTGAATTGGCAAACATTTTACGATATTTTCTACATCATTATATACAAAAGATAGATGCACAAATCGAAATTAAGTTTTAATTTGAAAAAAAACGGGAAAATGTTTCGTTAATTGAAGAATATTTCGTTATTTTGTAACTGATTTGAATACAAACGTAAATAATAATAAAAATATCTATACCATTATGACAAAGTATTTAGGTGTATCAATGATCGTCTTAGGTACGATCGTTATGCTTGTAAGCTACCTCTCTCAGTCTTGCGACGCCATTGCAGGTTTCTTCCCCACATCATGGGTCGACATCAACGGAGTGCAGAATGTAGCTTTCCTCTTTTTGATCTTGGGCGGTGTTGAAGCACACATCCTCAACATCAAATACGAAGGTGCAGAGAAGGTTAATACCAAGGCTTCTGAGATTGGCATTGCCCTGGCAGCAGTATCTCTGATCTTGGCAGTTGTTCCTATGTTCCTGGGGTCACTTGAGGAGCAGGGTTTCTTCCCCCTCATCTCTATCGGCTTAGGCTACATCACATGGGCCGTTGGTTTGTTCTTCGCCATCAAGGGTTACCATGTTGGCAACAAGAATCTCAGTTTGGCAGCATTTGGTGTGTTGGCACTGGCATTGATTGCAACCTTCATTACCGCAATCACCGTTTATGTAGAAGCATAATCCAAGCGAACATAACAGAAACAAAGAATGGGAATTGGTCATCCAATTCCCATTTTCTTTTTATATAGCGGATAATCTTTTTATATACTGGTTACCTTTCGGATTTATTCCTCGGTGTCCTCTACTGGTACAATCAGGCGATAGCCCTTACCATGTACATTGTTGATCTCAATGGCAGGATCGTCCTTGAGATGCTTACGCAGCTTGGTAATATACACATCCATTGAGCGAGCATTGAAGTAGTTGTCATCTACCCAGATGGTCTTCAAAGCCAGTTCACGTTGTAGCACATCATTGGCATGCTTGCAAAGGAGGCACAGCAGTTCACTCTCCTTGGTGGTCAGTTTGGTCTGTTCATCGCCGTTGATCAGGATCTGACGACGACTGTCAAAGGTGAACTTACCCAACTTGAAGGTGACGGTATCAACATTCTTCTTTCCCCTTACACGACGCAGGATAGCCTCCATACGGAACACCAACTCGTCCATAGAGAAAGGTTTGGTGATGTAATCGTCTGCCCCCAGGCGGAAACCCTCAAACACGTCCTCCTTAAGGTTCTTGGCAGTAAGGAAGATGATGGGGATTTCAGTATTGATGGCTCTAATCTCCTGTGCCAGCTGGAAACCATCCTTGCGAGGCATCATCACGTCGAGCACACACATATTGTAGTCGTTCTTGCAGAATGCACGATAACCAGCCTCACCATCCAGACAGAGGTCTGCATCGTAGTTCTTTGCCTGCAAATACTCACGCAGCAACATGCCTAAACTCTCATCGTCCTCACACAACAAAATTCTCAATTTCTCGTCCATAGTATTTATTCTTTAATTGTTTATATTCTATTTCTTTTAACTGTTGTCTTTCTATTTCTTTTAACTGTTTGTATTATTTCTTATGGGAGCATCATTCGTCGTCCTTCACCGTGGGGAGAGAGATGATGAAACGTGTGCCCTGTCCATATTCACTCTCGACCTTGATCTTACCATGGTGCAACTCGATGATGGTATGCACATAGGCCAAGCCCAATCCGAAGCCCTTCACATTATGCTGATTGCCCGTATGTACGCGATAGAAGCGGTCGAAGATATGGCTCAGGTCAGCCTTCTGTATTCCAATACCATTATCGCTGACAGTAATCTGCAGATGATCACCCACATTCTCCGTGTGGATATCAAGGGTTAGGTCAACATCAGCACGTCGATATTTCACCGCATTATCCATCAGATTGAAAATAACGTTTGTCAAGTGCATCTCATCTCCGTACACAAAGGGGTCATAGGCCTCAATATGCGTATTGACCGAACCACCCAACTGCTTGATGCGGAGTGAGAAGGTATTCACTACCGACTCCACGAGTCCGTTTGCATCCAGCTCATCCTGCTTGATGGCAATATTATCATGGTCAAAGAGCGACATCTGCAGCACCTTCTCCACCTGGAATCTCAGACGTTTGCTTTCCGTGAGGATGGTGCC
>DCIS01000175.1 GCA_002317475.1 Prevotellaceae bacterium UBA1720
ATGCAGGGTGTAAGCTACACCACCGGTGTACCCGCCATGATTGGTGCCAAGCTGTTCCTGAAGGGTATCTGGAAGAAGGCTGGTGTGCATAACGTAGAGGAGTTTGATCCCGATCCATTCATGCAGGAACTCAATGAGCAGGGTCTCCCCTGGCATGAGATTCACGACGGTGATCTGGAACTCTAAGACCCCCTCCTCACTCCCCCTGTCGCTTCGCTAGGGGGAGAGTAGTTACTCAAGCTGCTGAAAAGGAAAACGGTGTCTCAGATGTGAAATCAAATGGGTTTATGAATAACCTATTGAATATATACTAACAATAGAGTAGAATGCCCTCCCACAAAACATTCTACTCTCCCCCTAGTGAAACGATAGGGGGAGCGGGGAGGGGGTCTTTTATGGCAAAAAAAATTGAATCAGATACAGAGAATCTTGATCCTAAAGCATTGAAGATGAAGGCCTTGATGGAGGCTATGGGCAAGATCGAGAAGGATTTTGGTAAGGGAAGCATCATGAAACTGGGAGATGACAATGTAGAGAACGTTGAGGTCATCCCCACTGGTTCGCTGGCCCTGAACCACGCACTGGGTGTGGGTGGTTACCCCAGAGGACGTATCATCGAGATCTATGGTCCCGAGAGTTCAGGTAAGACAACCCTCGCTATTCACGCTATCGCTGAGGCACAGAAGGCAGGTGGTATTGCTGCTTTCATTGATGCCGAGCATGCCTTTGACCGTTTCTATGCCAAGAAACTGGGTGTGGATGTCGACAACCTCTGGATTTCGCAGCCAGACAATGGAGAGCAGGCATTGGAGATTGCTGACCAGTTGATACGCTCTTCTGCTATTGACATTATTGTGATTGACTCTGTTGCTGCCCTGACCCCCAAAGCCGAACTGGAGGGTGACATGGGTGATAACAAGGTGGGTCTACAGGCACGCTTGATGAGTCAGGCTCTGCGTAAGCTTACAGCCACCATCAACAAGACCAACACCACCTGTATCTTCATCAACCAGTTGCGCGAGAAGATTGGCGTGATGTTCGGCAATCCTGAGACAACAACGGGTGGTAACGCCCTGAAGTTCTATGCTTCTGTACGTCTGGATATACGCAAGGTTACCACGCTCAAGGATGGCGATCAGCCCATTGGCAATCAGGTACGCGTCAAGGTGGTCAAGAACAAAGTGGCTCCTCCATTCCGCAAGGCAGAGTTTGAGATTTCCTTTGGTGAGGGTATCAGCCGTATTGGTGAGATCCTCGATCTCGGTGTCAGCCTGGGTGTCATCCAGAAGTCTGGTTCATGGTTCAGCTATAATGGTTCAAAGCTGGGTCAGGGACGTGACAGCCTCAAGAAGGTCCTTTCCGATAATCCTGAACTCATCGAGGAGATTGCCGCCAAGGTTACCGAAGCACTTACCAAGACCGAAGATTAGTTTTCGTTTTCGTCTTCGTTTTCGTTTACGTCATTTCCGTCATATTTTCAGCGATGCAGACATTTTGTCAGCGTCGCTGATTCTTTTTCTGCCATCTCGCCTATTTTCTTTCTCTACCTTTTTATTTTATTATATATGGTATGAAGTTTGGCACGCAGTTTGTGCATTTATGGATGTGGAAATAATCCACAGAGAAAAAACTTGAATATAAACAAAATAAAAACAATACAATTATGGGAAAGATTATTGGAATTGACTTAGGTACAACAAACAGTTGTGTATCTGTATTCGAGGGCAACGAGCCCGTAGTTATCGCAAACAGCGAGGGTAAGCGTACCACTCCTTCCATCGTGGCATTCGTGGACGGTGGTGAGCGCAAGGTAGGTGATCCTGCAAAGCGTCAGGCTATCACCAACCCCAAGAAGACCATCTTCTCTATCAAGCGTTTCATGGGTGAGACCTACGATCAGGTTCAGAAGGAGATTTCTCGCGTACCTTACTCGGTAGTTAAGGGCGACAACAACACTCCTCGTGTAGATATCGATGGCCGTCAGTACACTCCCCAGGAGATCAGTGCTATCATCCTCCAGAAGATGAAGAAGACCGCTGAGGATTATCTCGGCCAGGAGGTTACCGAGGCTGTCATCACCGTTCCTGCTTACTTCTCTGACTCACAGCGTCAGGCTACCAAGGAGGCTGGTCAGATTGCAGGTCTTGAGGTAAAGCGTATCGTCAACGAGCCTACAGCTGCTGCTTTGGCATACGGCGTAGACAAGGCTAACAAGGATATGAAGATTGCCGTATTCGACCTCGGTGGTGGTACCTTCGATATCTCAATCCTCGAGTTTGGTGGCGGTGTGTTCGAGGTACTTTCTACCAATGGTGATACCCACCTGGGTGGTGACGACTTCGACCAGGTTATCATCGACTGGATGGCCAGCGAGTTCAAGGCAGAGGAAGGCATTGACCTGAAGCAGGATCCTATGGCTCTCCAGCGTCTGAAGGAGGCTGCTGAAAAGGCAAAGATCGAGCTCTCAAGCTCTACCTCTACCGAGATCAACCTCCCCTATATCACCGCAGTGGGTGGTGTGCCCAAGCACTTGGTTAAGACCCTCTCACGTGCTAAGTTCGAGCAGTTGGCTGACGGTCTGATTCAGGCTTGTAAGGTTCCCTGCCAGAATGCAATGCGCGATGCAGGTCTCTCAAACAGCGAGATCGACGAGGTAATCCTCGTAGGTGGTTCAAGCCGTATCCCCGCAATCCAGAAGCTCGTTGAGGACTTCTTCGGCAAGGCTCCTAGCAAGGGTGTTAACCCCGATGAGGTAGTAGCCGTTGGTGCATCTATCCAGGGTGCTGTCCTCACTGGTGACAAGAGCGATATCGTACTGCTCGACGTTACTCCTCTGACCATGGGTATCGAGACACTCGGTGGTGTCATGACTCCCCTGATCCAGGCCAACTCTACCATCCCCTGCAAGCAGAGCCAGGTGTTCTCTACCGCTGCTGATAATCAGACAGCTGTGACCATCCACGTTCTCCAGGGTGAGCGTCCTATGGCAAGTCAGAACAAGAGCGTTGGTCAGTTCAACCTCGAGGGTATTGCTCCCGCACGTCGTGGTGTTCCTCAGATCGAGGTAACCTTCGATATTGATGCCAACGGTATCTTGAACGTTAGTGCCAAGGATAAGGCTACTGGCAAGGAGCAGGCTATTCGCATCGAGGCTTCATCAGGTCTGTCAAAGGAGGAGATCGAGCGCATGAAGGCAGAGGCAGAGGCTAATGCAGATGCAGATAAGAAGGAGCGTGAGCGCATTGACAAGGTCAACCAGGCAGACTCATTCATCTTCCAGTCTGAGAACTTCATGAAGGAGAATGCTGATAAGGTTCCCGCAGAGGACAAGCCCGCTATCGAGGCTGCCATCGAGGACCTCAAGAAGGCTAAGGAGGCAAGTGATGTTGCTGCCATCGATGCTGCTATCGAGAAGCTCAACCAAGCCATGTCTGCTGCATACCAGAAGATGAACGCAGCAGGTCAGGCTCCCGGTCAGCAGGCTGGTCCCGACATGAACGGTGGCTTCCAGGGTGGCCAGCAGGGTGGTGATGCCCATGCAGATGCTCAGGATGCCGACTTCGAGGAAGTCCGCTAAGAGTAGATAACCAACAATAATTATAGGAAACCAAATCCGTGTAACTCAAGCAGTTGCACGGATTTGCTGTTTTAAGAGGCTTGCTGATTTCTATATTTAGTTAATAAATCAACGGAAATGCGATTTGTTTCTTACTTTCCGCAAGTTTACGCACGATAAACAAGAATAGTATTTCATAACTACTTTTTGAGCCTGGCACTTTCCTAATCCAACATTTCAGTATTTTTGGATAAATTATAGCAAAACATTTCGGTATTTTCGGATATTTTGACTAAAAACATTTTGGTAATTTAGCAAAAGGCATTATCTTTGCACCAAAAATCAACCAATATAGTGCATGGGGAAAATATTCAAGCGTAAATTGTATTCACGTCTTCTCGAGTGGAAGCGGGTACAGGATGGTAAGACCGCAATACTGATAGAGGGGGCACGTCGTGTAGGAAAGTCAACACTTGTTGAGCAGTTTGCGAGAAATGAATACGAGTCATATATATTCATAGACTTCAACGAAGCTTCCAACGAAGTAAAATCTCTGTTCAGTGACTTGATGAACAAGGACTATATCTTTCTTCAGCTGCAGGCAATATACAATGTGGTCCTGAAGGAACGTAAGTCAGTGATTATCTTTGACGAAGTGCAAAACTGTCCTTTGGCACGACAAGCCATAAAGTATCTTGTAAAAGACGGACGTTATGATTACATCGAGACCGGATCGCTCATAAGTATAAAGAAGAACACGAAGAACATCACATTGCCAAGCGAGGAAGAGCGTGTAACACTTTTTCCGATGGATTATGAGGAGTTCCGTTGGGCTATAGGGGATGAAGCAAGTGTACCACTGCTCAGGACGTTTTATGAAAAGCGTCTGCCATTGAACAAAGCACACCGTGATAAGATGCGCGACTTCAGACTGTATATGCTCATTGGCGGTATGCCTCAGGCGGTGAATACCTATCTTGAGACAAACAACTTCAGTATGGTTGACCTCGCAAAACGTGGTATCATTCAGATATACCTGGATGATTTCCAAAAGCTTGATCCTACAGGGCGACTTGAAACTCTTTTCAAAGAAATACCTTCACAACTATCGCAGACAAGTAATCGTTTCAAACCCTATTCTATACTTGGTGACGTTGAAGAGGACAAGCTGCTTGAATTGTTGAAGGATTTAGAAGACAGTAAAACAACATTGTTCTCTTACCATTCCAATGAACCCAATGTAGGAATGTCATTGACAAAAGATATATCAAAATACAAGATATTCTGTGCTGACACAGGTTTGTTCATAACACTCGCTTTCTGGGATAAAGACGTAACGGAGAATATAATCTATCAGAAACTGTTGAATGATAAACTGAGCACTAATATGGGCTATGTCTATGAGAATATGATAGCACAGATGCTTGCTTCGTCAGGCAACAAACTATTCTATTATACGTGGCCCAAGGATGCAACGCACAACTATGAGATAGATTTCCTCTTGTCGCGTGGTGCAAAGCTGTGGCCTATTGAGGTCAAGTCGTCGGGATATAATAGTCATACCTCACTCGATAAATTCTGTGAGAAATACTCAAGTATTATAGATAGGAGATACCTTATAATTACAAAAGATCTAAAGAAAGACGAGCAAACACTTCTCCTTCCAGTGTATATGACGCCATTTCTTTAAAAGGTATCGTAAATGTTGCTTTTTAAGAGCGAAATGTGTATTTTTGCACAAAATATAAAACGAATGCAAGTTACAACAATACGACAACAGGTACTGGACAGCCAGGATATCACTGAGTTTCAGCGCAAAGTGTATCTGGCCTTATTGGAGATTCCAAAGGGCGAGACGATAACCTATGGTGAACTTGGTCGGCGTATTGGTTGCCGCAGTGCACAAGCCATTGGACAGGCATTGAGAAGAAACCCCTTTGCACCTGACGTTCCTTGCCATCGAGTGGTGGCAAAGAATGGCATTGGTGGATTCTATGGGCAGAAGGACGGCGAGAGGATTGCCCAGAAGATACAAATGCTTGAGAATGAAGGTGCAATTCTCAAAAAGACATGAATATGGATATGAACACTAATGAAACAAGAGGGTGGGAGATAGTCAAGCAACTGAATGAAGGTTTGGGGACTGCCAGTTCTGCGAATGGACGTGCTGCTGTGCCTGCTTTTACTGCACTTGCTGCACGACAACTGTTGGCCGAGTACATCAAACTGGGATGTCAGAAACCCTCGCGCTTGCATTCGGCCATACTGAGTTGTGCCCTGAAAATGGCTGTGGAGTTTCCCGAATTCCATTTTGTGCCTTTCCTGGATATCTGGGATGTGGCTAACCTGCGTCCCGAGGATAGCGAAGCACGTATGGATGATAGTGGGAGACACTTCCCCTCATTGGTAGAACGTATGACGAAGGCTTATGCCTATAGCCTTTTGTATCATCCCAACGAACGGCTTGAGACAGGATTGGAGCAGACGATGAAGTCCGTACTCTCAAGGAAAGGTTTTGTGGTAACGGAAAAGGATGGGCATTTACAACTGACAACAACTGTCATTGCCACTCATACGTTTCAGGCAGAGGTTAGAGGACGAAAAATGACGTTCGTATCATTGCTCACGCCTGAGGGAGACGAATTATCAGTGGAAGTGCATACCATCACGGCTCATTGTCGCATGCGTTATGAGGATATTCCCCATCATTTCTTTGATGTGCTGCCCAGAACATCCGAAGGTGGTAAACTGCGAGTAGAGGCTGCCGTACCATCTACAGTAGAGGCCGCCGTACCATCTACCTCTCCGGCTGCCAGTTCCTTTGAGACAACCATTGGTTACATCGATCATATCGACTATGGGCACAAGCACATCCATGTGTTTGATAGGGAGTCGCGCCACCTGGTGTCGAAATTTGCTTCATGTATCTCAATGCAAGAAGGTCAGTATGTCGAATTTATACCTTTGATACCAAAGGAAGGCAACTTCAAGGAGGCTATAATAACCCATGTGTTTTCTGCTGAGGAAGGTCGCCAGGCCTTCGGTTATCGTGCTGCTGTCATTACCTATTCGGATGTAGCGAAGGGTTATTGTACATGGGAACTGCTTCCTGACGAGAACGGCATTATTCATGGCATTGTGGAAACGGGAGCCAAAGAACCACAGGAGCCAGCTGTCAAGGGTTACATCTCCCAGTCCCTTTGTACTTCGCTCTGCTGTTCCTTACCCGAGAGAGATACACCCATCCAGATTGTAACTTTTCTGAAGCGAGGCAAAGACAAGACAAAGCGTCCAGTGGTGGTATACTTTAAGATGTGATTCCTGGTTTTATCACTCATTCTTCACCAACCCCTATGGGGTCTTTATTTCTCCTGTCTTGAGGTTGATCTGAAACGATTGGGCGGGAAGGATGTCACATTTTCCATCCTTGATGATCAGGGGGAAGATGATTGTCTTTGAGTTGGGCAGGTCGGGGTCCATCCATCTGTCACCTACATATAGATAGGTGGTCTGTTTGCTGCCTTTGATGGTCAGGATGGAGGCAGCCTGAGTGTCGTAAGCTATTCTGTCGCCGATGTTCTCCAGCGGACTCCAGCCCTCAGTCATCCGTTCGGAATAGGACAGTTTGCATTGGTTGGGATCCCATCCAGTACAGGCAGAGGAGAGCATGTAGTATTTGCCTTCCACCTTGACGATGGCAGGAGCTTCGCGACTCTTACCCTTGAAGAGCGTGGTGCATGACTCGGCCGAGAGGTAGTCGTCCTTCAGTTTGAAGAATCCCAGGTGCTGGTTTTCTTCGATCGTAGAGATGAAATAGGCCGTGCCGTCATCATCAACGAACACATTGCAATCACGACTTTTGATGCCCAATGGTCGTTCGCCGGAATGGAAGGTGTAGGGCCCCGTAATGTTGTCTGCATAGAAGACACCGGCTTCGCTGGCACCATAGTTGTGCCCTTCCCAATGACACCAAACGACGTATTTCTTCGTCTTCTTGTTGTATAGCAGTTTGGGACGCTCGATAAACCGTCCCTTGCCCAGGTCTGGATGGGTGACACCATTCTGGATGATCTTCCCTTCAAACTTCCAGTGTTGCAAGTCGCGTGATGAATACATGTTTACGTCTGGGTTCCAGGACTTGCTCCGGTCCTCCCCAATCATATACCATGTCTTTCCTACCTGAAGGAATCCTGCCCCGTGTGCCTGAACTACGTTGCCCTCGGTATCGCGCCAGAGTTCACCGTTCTGGATGGTAACCCAATCCTTGCCTTTGGCCATAGTTGTCAACGCTGTCAGGAGCATGATCAGCGTCATCATACGTCTTGTATTCATCATCATATCTACCATGATTATTTATTGTATTTCTTGAAGATTTGTGCGGCAATGCTTCCCGAGAAATTATGCCATACGGAGAACATGGCTCCAGGAACGGCGGCCATGGGGAACATGGCAAAATGAGTGGTGGCAAGCGATGTGGCCAAACCGGAGTTCTGCATGCCCACCTCGATACTGATAGCCCTACGTTTGGATGGTGAAAGGCGAAGCAAGCGTCCTGCACCATATCCCAATGCCAGTCCCAGCACGTTGTGCAGCACCACTGCCAAGGCTACGATTAAGCTGCATGACAGGATGTTAGCTGCATTGTGCGAGACAATAATGCCGATGATGGCGGCAATGGATAATGTAGATACCATGGGTAGGAAGGGGACAACCTTCTCCGTCAGGGTCTTGAAGTAGTGACTGGCCAGGAATCCTATTATAATTGGTGCGATGACCACTTGTACAATGCTCATGAACATGCCGATCACGTCCACATCGACACTCTTTCCCGCCAGCAGCAGTACCAAGGCCGGAGTCACGATGGGGGCCAGGAGGGTAGAAACGCCTGTCATGGCTACACTCAGTGCCACATCTCCCTTTGCCAGATAGCAGATGACGTTGCTGGCCGTTCCCCCAGGACAACAACCTACCAGTATGACGCCTAAGGCCAGTTGCTGAGGCAGATTCAGCAGTTTGCAGATGAGCCATGCCAGGAGAGGCATGATCAGAAACTGAGCCAATTCGCCAATGGCGATGTCCTTGGGGTGAAGCAGTACGGGTTTGAAGTCAGAGGGTTTGAGCGTAAGGCCCATACCGAACATTATCACGCCCAACATGGGAGTAATGACCGAGGGGGCAATCCATGTGAAGGATGCTGGCACAAACAGACTCAGTGCCGTGACAGCCAAAACAATCAGCGTGATATTGGATGCTATGATGGAGGCAATTTTTTTCACTTGTGAATTAGTATTTGCATTTATCTATCGAGGGAATTCTATTTCGTTATTCATGATTGAAATAATCGGGGATATCACTTACTTATCATTATTTCTTTGGTGAAAGGTGTGTCAAACCCTTCGACATAGACCCTTACTATGCCCGTTCCACATTCAGTGGTAGATTGCAGACGGATCAGTCCCTCACCGAAATAGGTGTTGAGTGACGTGGTGCGCCATGATTCCTCTCTGCGCATATCACCCGTCTCAACACCGAGCAAACGGACAGGACCCTCTGTCTCTACACGGAACTTCCTCGGTTGCATCTGCTGCAGTCTTCCTTCCTTGTCCGTGAGTTTGATGCGAATGTGCGATACAGTATGCTGTGGGGTGCGTTCCGTCATGTCTGCAAGAAGAGGCTGAAGGGTGGTATAGTCGGCATCAAGAAGCACGTTGGCCACATTACCATGGTTGATGAGCGAATCGCGCAGAACTTCCTTTCCGTCCTTGTATCCAACAGCAAGCACCTTACCCTGACGGGCAGGCAACTGCAGGGTGATGCAGTGGTCGGGATAGTCCTTTGCCACACGTGGTTTCAAGGGCAACTGAGGATTGCTCCACATGGGGAAGAAGAACTGCACGGAGTCACAGGTGGTGTAACAACGGATCTGCACACACCGAGAGTCGGTGTAGGGTAGGTCCCATGTGTCTGCCATAGGGGGGTACTGCCAGTGATCGGTACCCATGGCCTGGTCGAAGCAGTTATCACGAACCACCAGTTTCAGATAGTCCTCGCCCTGGTTGGTGAGCTTGTCGTATCCACCCTTCCACGTCTGACGGTAATAGGCAGCCTGTGGACGTTCCTTCAATGTCATGTCAAAGGGGCATGAGCACCATCCCTTTGCCGGCCATGGCGATGACTCACCCAGGTAATCCACTCCTGCCCAGAAGAAGGAACCGGCAATGAAATCATTCTCCTCGACGAAATGCCATGGGTTTTCCTCCACGAAATCACGTACGATGTTCTCGCGTAGACCGGAATAGTATACGAATGCCTCTGTCACCATCATCTTGCGGTTGGGATGACGCTTGTGATCGGTGATCATACGTGGTTCGAGGTAGTTGTAGCCTACAAGGTCTGTCACCTCGCCAAACTTATCCTCAAAGCCCTGCTGGCAAGCCACCAGGGTAGGGCGTGTCTCGTCCAGTGACTTCACCAGGTCGTTCAGCATACGGGCTCTCTCCACTCCCTCGTTCGTCTTGCTCCAGGCCTCCTGTACCTCGTTGCCTATACTCCATACAATGACCGAAGGATGATTCCTATCACGCAGCACCATATCGGTAATATCGCCTTTAGCGTTTTCGTCGAAGAAAGGAGCGTAATAACCTGATTTCCATTTATCAAACGCCTCGTCAATCACTAGTAATCCGAGTGAATCACAGATGTCGAAGAACTCAGGTGAAGGAGGGTTGTGCGAACAACGTATGGCATTGCAGCCTATGTCCTTCAATGCTTTCAGACGACGTTGCCATACCTCGTCTGGTACAGCCACACCGAGGCTTCCAGCATCCTGATGCAGGCACATGCCTTTCAGTTTCATGGGTTGTTCGTTCAGGGTGAATCCCTTGTCAGCATCGAAATGGAAGATGCGATAGCCGAAGGGGGTACGTACCTCGTCAAGCAGGGTGCCGCGTGAGTCGACCAACTGTGTAACGGCTGTGTAGAGATAGGGTGTCTCTACAGACCATCGCTTGCTTACCTTATCTTTCACCACCTTGCCTTCAGCATCGAGGATGGTGTTCCTGACCCTGAAGGTCTTTCCTCTGTCAGCCTTTGCCGTGTCTATCTCAGCCTCAACGCGCACCGATCCGTCAGCTTCCGTACGAACGAAGATGCCGTTAGTCTTCAGGTGGGTGGCAGATGTGACTTTCAGCCACACATGGCGGTAAATGCCTGACCCCGTGTACCATCGCGACTGTTCCTCGCGGTTGACATGCACCACGATGCGATTCTTTCCCTTTATATATAAATAAGGTGTAATGTCAAATTCAAATCCTGTATAGCCATACATGTGATAGCCCAGACGATGACCGTTGAGCCATACCGTAGCCCTGTGGTACACACCATCAAACTCCATTGAGTACCTTTGACCCTTTTTGGTCGAGGATGGAAGTTCAAACTCCTTGGTATAAATGCCTTGTCCACCGGGGAGGTATCCTGCCGAGCCACCCACGCTTGATTCGAATGGCAATTCGCTGCTCCAATCATGGGGTATCTGTACCTCCCTGAATACACCTGCAGCATCTGTGTTGGTCTGCGTACTCTTGCCGTTAGTGACCTCAGAAGCCGTTACCTGTGCTTGTTCGGGCTCTGTGTCGTCTGTTACCTTGGTCTTTGTTGCCGATTTCTGCTCTTCGAGAAGTGGATTGTCGGGGATATTGAACAGACGAAGGGTACTGAGTACATCCTCCCTGTCCTTGCATAGGCGGAATTGCCATCCCTGGTCAAACGTCAATTTCTGACGAATGGCTTGCTTCGCACTACATAGCAGGCATGTGCTTACTACGAAAAGGAATAAGAATATTTTCTTCATCAAAGGTGGGTGTTAGCTTTTGGAATTATTTTAGCGGTAGGGATTTATAGATCCCACTTAAATGGTTTGGGCCAACATTTTGATCAGTTCCGTGACATTAATGGGTTTTGCCAGATGGCCGTTCATGCCTACACGTAATGCCTCTCGTTTGTCTTCCTCGAAGGCATTGGCGGTCATGGCAAGGATAGGAATCTGTGACTTAACGGTATCGGGAAGTCTTCTGATGTTCAGCGTGGCCTCATATCCGTTCATGTTGGGCATCTGGATATCCATAAGGATAGCGTCATAATAACCGGCACTTTTCTCCTGTAGCATCTGTACGCATTTTACGCCGTCTTCAGCGTGCTCAATGACCAGCCCAACTTCGCAGAGGATCTCTATCGCTATCTCAGCATTGAGTTCGTTGTCCTCGGCCAGAAGTATGCGCTTTCCCTGGAAGTATGAATCGCTCAGTGTACCTTTGACGTGGTAGGTTTGCTCGGCGTTTTCCTGAATCTTGTGGGATAGGGTGATGGTGACGGTTGTACCTACGCCCTGCTGACTCTGTACATTGATGACGCCCCCCATGAGGTCCAGCAGACGTTTCACGATAGGCATGCCCAGACCCGTTCCTTCGATCTTGTTGTCCGTGGTGTTCTTCTCACGTGCGAATTCCTCAAACAGATGTGGCAGGAACTCCTCGCTCATACCAATGCCTGTATCGGCAATGGTGGTACGATACATGGCGTATCCTTCACGTTCACAGGGTATTTCGCTGATCTGCATGCTGATGCTACCACCAGTGTTGGTGTACTTGTATGCGTTGGAGAGAATGTTGATGAACACTTCGCGCACCTTGGTGATGTCGCATAGCATGTGGTGATGCTGCACGTCAATCTGATGTGTGTAGGTAATGCCCTTCTGCGTCATCATCTCATGGAAGATGGAGTAGAGCGTATCGTCAAACTGTTCCACACTCCATTCCGTCTCTTCCACCACTATGGCACCCTTCTCAATGCGAGCCATCTCGAGGACATTGTTGATGATGGATAGCAATACGTTGCTCGAACTCTCTATCTTCTTCAGATAATCCTCGCGCTTGTCCTGTTCCTCCTGATGCTTGCGTAGCAGGTTGGTAAAACCAATGATGGCATTCATAGGAGTGCGGATGTCATGACTCATGTTGAAGAGGAACGAGGTCTTGGCAGCATTGGACTCCTCAGCTTGATTGCGAGCCTTCTCCATTTCGGTGTTCAGCTTCATGATCTCCTCCATCATGGCAGTCTTGTCCTGAAGGATGAAGGACTGTATCTTCTTGTTTACCAGGAAACAAGTGATGAATAGACCAAACAGGGTGAAGGGCACGATGATGGTCAGATTGAATGCCAGTACATCAGCGTCCTGTGTCAACGAGGCTGCTATCACGTAGAGGGTCAGATTGCCCAGGATGAGTATCACGTTATGCAGCGCGTTGTCGATGAACAGGAGCGGCATAGCGAAGATCATGATGGCAAATGTCAGAGACTCGCGGTGTGGCTCAATGACCGTGCCGTATGCTGCACAGGTGCAAAGCACCATTGTTGCAAAAACACAGACGGCAGGGGTGGTGAGGGCAGGCTTTCGTTTGAGCAGGGTGTTGGAGAGAACGAAGAAAAGAACACAGAAACCCCATACAAAATAATAGCAGTTGCGGCTACTCTCGAGGGCTGTGTTAATGAAACTCAGTCCGTATAGAATGACAGAGATGAGAGAAGCCATCATGGGGTACAAGGACAGACTAAGCCTGTTCACCTCTGTCAGGCGCGGTTTAACCTTCTCGTAGGTCTCCCTGTCCGTTCCGGCATAGAGCAGTATGTTCTTGATCTTTTCCTGCATCAAATGTTGTTGCTATTGTCTTAAGTAACTTATCACCATCTACTTGTAATATATCCCCCCCGGGGATTCTCTCTTGTTTATTCCTCATAACCCTTGGGGTTGTTCTTCTGGAAATGCCATGAGTCGCGACACATTTCCTCGATACCGAACTGTGCCTCCCAACCCAACTCTGCTTTAGCCTTTGCGGGGTTGCAGTAGCAAGTAGCAATATCACCTGGACGGCGAGGCTTGATGGCATAAGGCACCTTCAGACCATTAGCCTTCTCGAAGGCCTTGACTACGTCCAGTACGCTGTAGCCATGACCTGTACCGAGGTTGTAGATAGCCAGACCCTTGTTCTCCTGGATAGCCTTCAGGGCACATACGTGACCATTGGCAAGGTCTACTACGTGGATGTAGTCGCGCACACCAGTACCATCGTGGGTGTCATAGTCGTCGCCAAAGATACCCAGTTCCTGACGCATACCAATGGCTGTCTGGGTGATGTAGGGCATCAGGTTGTTGGGGATACCGTTGGGATTCTCGCCAATCAGACCACTCTCATGTGCACCAATGGGGTTGAAATAGCGCAGCAGTACCACATTCCACTCAGGATCAGCCTTCTGCACGTCCATCAGCACCTGCTCCAGCATAGACTTGGTCCAGCCGTAGGGGTTGGTGCACTGACCCTTGGGACACTCCTCGGTGATGGGGATAATGGCGGGGTCACCGTAGACTGTGGCGCTGGATGAGAAGATGATGTTCTTGCATCCGTGCTTACGCATCACGTCCACCAGCACGAACACACCATTCATATTGTTTTCGTAGTACTCCAGAGGTTTTGCTACAGACTCGCCAACAGCCTTGAGTCCGGCAAAGTTGATGACTGCATCAATCTTGTGGTCGGTGAAGAGTTTCTCCATTGCTTCACGGTCGCGGATATCAGCTTCAACGAAGGGTACCTCCTTGCCGATGATCTTCTCCACACGGCGAATGGCCTCAACCTTGGAGTTGATGAGATTGTCTACTACGACTACAGAGTGACCAGCCTTGTCCAATTCGATGAGCGTGTGGCTACCGATATAGCCTGCACCTCCAGTAAGTAAGATGTTCATGATCTTTATTTTTCAGTTAGTATTTTGTTTGAGTTAACATAATAATCCATGTGGACATTTTTTGTTTTCAAACACAAAGGTAATGAATACTTTTCATATTTAATAATCTTTAAGTGAATTTTTTACACATATTTTATAAGGAAAATGTGAATCGTGTTGAATAATTTTGTATCTTTGCAGTAAACATAGTGTGTTTATTCAAAAAAGTATCATGAAAAAAGTACTGATTATTGCCATTTCACTCCTAACCACAACCGTGGCAATGGCACAATGGGGACCACGTCGCCCTGCAAAACAACCCGCAGAAAACTATGAACTTAAAGCATCCAATGGTCGTGCCAGTATGGTGATTGATGCCGCTAATGGTGCACGTATCATGTCGCTGAGGTGGGACTCTACGGAGGTTATCTCCCAGAATCCTGCACCCAACATGTACGGCAGTACCTTCTGGACTAGTCCACAGAAAGAATGGAACTGGCCTCCCGTTCATGAGCATGACATGGGTAAATACCTTGTTGCGGAACAGGATGGACAGATCATTATGACCAGCCAGCTCTCAGAAAAGATACCCCTTCGCATCAAGAAGACATTCTCTGCCAAGGGTAAGGATTTCGTCATCACCTACACCATCACCAACGAGGGTGAGACCGAACGTAGTGTGGCACCATGGGAGGTAACACGTGTGCCAGGTGAGGGTACGATCTCCTTCTATGCTCCCGTTGACAAGATATGGCCAGCAGGACTGATGGACTTCAAGAATGTCAAGGGGATGGCAACCTTCAACATCGACAAGGTGGCCAAGCAGCGTAAGATCAATGCTAATGGTACCAGCAAGACGAAGGGACTCAGTTACTTACGTTATGAGAACAATGGACTGGTGCTGGAGAAGACTTTCCCAGACCTGAAAGATGGTGAGGCTGCTCCAGGTGAGGACGAGATACAGGTGTATGTGCATGACAATGCCCTCTATTGTGAGTTGGAGGAGCAAGGTGCGTACAAACTGCTTAAGCCTGGTGAAAGCCTGGAATGGACCGTCACCTGGCGTCTGAGCCAAGGAAAGAAGTAGGAAAGAATAGGAATATCTAGGTAAGACTAGGAATACCTAGGAAAACCCTAGGAAACCCTAGAAAGACCTAGGAAACCCTAGGAAACCCTAGAAAGACCTAGGAAGCCCTAGAAAGACCTAGGAAAACCTAGGAAGTCTAGGAGTACCTAGGACAACCTAGGAAATCCTAGAAAGCTAGACTAATCCGCACCTCCACATCATAGCAAAGGCTGACTCCGAAAAGAGCCAGCCTTTGTCATATACATGATTTGGGAGTGAATGTGCTACTTCTTATACACCTTTTTTGTTGTGCCATCTTCCTGCCTTAGGATATACAGCCCATTGTTGGGTAAGTCTGTATGGCGACCCTCAAGGTCATAGTATCCTGTCTTGCCTTGCTGAGCATTATCCTCCTTCACCTCGTTGATTGCTGTTTCCTCGTCTGCCATCATGAAGATGAAAGTGCTGAGGCTTTGTGGGGGAATGGTGGCATCTACTGTTCTTGTAGGTTCAGCAATTTCAATATCAGAGGATTGGCAGAGGTTGGCAGTCTCATTGCCCGTTGAGACAATCGCGGTGCCAGTCTTCACATTGTAAGGCAACCTTACTTTCGCCTTGTAATCCGTATCGGATTTATTGATGGTCATAACGATGATAGAGTCGCCTTTGATGTAAGCCGTTGTCTGGAATGGTGCACCTGTGGCTACGGTGACATTAGTGGCAGAGGCATTAACACGGGTAGAACCAGTGACATGCTTTGAGAAATGGGACATCACATAGGCACGGGGCAAGAGTACGTTCCTCTTGTTCTCTGAACCCCATCTTGTTTCACCCGTTCCTACGAAAGACCAGTGCGCACGCATGTACCAATAAATATATCCTGTACAACCAGCCTGCATACTTTCATTGAGTTCCTGAGCAAACTCCAACTGCTCGCTCCAATTAGGCAGACGACCTTCGATATCCTTCGTCATAATGTGCTCTGTCATCCAAAGCTCCTTCTTGTATTTGGAAGCCAGAGTATTGGCACTCTTCATGTTGTTCAATGGTGGATTACCATAAAGGTGACCCGCGATGATGTCCACTTGATTACGTGCTGTCACATTATTTAATAAGGTGTTAGAGTAATTAGGGTCAAAACCCAATGGTTCGGCGCTAATGAGACGTACCCAAGGATAAGTCTCTCTGTCGAGCAAGTGAGCATAATTCTTCACCAAGTTCAACTGCTGCTGTGGTGAGTAGAGACAGCCCGAATAGCTTACCCACCAGTCAGGCTCATTCTGAACAGATACGGCATCTACCTTCACGCCCTTGGACTTCATCCATTTCAGGAAAGAGTTCAACCAGGGGAAGAACTTCTCATAGCAGTCATCACGAAGAGTGGCTCTTATCTCACCCTGGTTTTCAGCCTTACCACCATTGGCAGCATTATTGGTCTTGTAGGATCCTGGGGGTGACCAAGGTGTACCAAACACAATGCCACCACGTTGCTTCACCAGTTTGGCACAGGGTAGGCTGCCATTCCAGCAATAATTGCTTGAACCTTCACCCGAGAAGCTGGGTGAAATCTCCATACGCATGATGTTCAAGCCAATCTTTGATTGTTTTCCGTAAAGTAGCTGTACAGGTTTGGTGTCGCTACCAAAGGGACACATAGCACCATCGCAAGCAGCAGCGCCAAATCCCGTAACCGTCTGGTACTTAGTTTTTCCGACCGTAATGGTAATGCCCTTGGCATGAATCGGAGAAACCACGACCATTGTCAGAAGTGAGAGTAAAATCTTTTTCATGTATTTTTGTTACTTAGGTTATAAATGCGTGTTCTTTGCATGAATTTATTGCAAAAGTACGAATTGTTCAGTTGTTACACCAAACAATAACGTTACACACATTTGTTCCTACGTAACAAATATTATACATGATACAAATGGACTAAGATAGGCTACAACGAGATACTGTCAATGCGGAGTTTCAAGGTACCAGAGGGAACCTGTACATCCACCACTTCACCAGTTTTCTTGCCCACTAAGGCTTGGGCAATAGGGGACTGTATGGAGATTTTGCCCTCACGGAGGTTTGCCTCGTGAGGATTGACAATGGTATAGCTCATTTGGGTATGATTACCCATATTGGTGATCTCAATCTTTCGGAAGAGTCCCACGGTGTCGCTGTCCAGAACGGACATGTCCATTACACGGGCATGTTCCAGTACACGCTGCTTGAAACGTATTCTACCCAGCAGTTTGCCTTGCTCACGTTTTGCTGCATGATACTCGAAATTCTCGCTAAGGTCACCCTTGTCACGAGCCTCAGATATCTCGTTCTTGACACGTGGAAGTTCAACGTTGATCAATTCGTTCAATTCGGCTACAAGCTTGTCATAGCACTCCTGTGACAAATATTCCATAAGCAATAGAAAAGGACGGGGTTGGACGTATAGCCAATCCCCGTCAGTCAATAGAATATGTTGTGTATCGGGGTTAGAAACTATATCCGAGACCTACACCCAGAACTGACTTGAACTGTACACGCTCGCATGAGAAACCATCCTTGTCAATCATCACGCCATTGTAGTACTTCAGCGAGGTTGAGAGGGTGGCCTGCAAACACTTCAGGAACTGATAGGAGAGGGCAACGTCCCAATCCACATCGAAATTGCCTATACGACGGTTGTTGTCACGGTAAATGGGTACATTGTGTGCATTTCTGCCAATCTCGGTCTTGTCCCATGAATAGGGAGTGTAGAGGCCAAGGGTGCTGGTGACCTTGAGATCCTTCAGAGAATAGTTGATGGCACCTTTCAGCGAGAAACCCAGCTCGGAACGGGTGTTCATGCTGTAATCCTTCTGGTTTTGATCATTGTACTTCCATACGGCGTACTTGTCCTTGAGTGACTGCTCAAGACCACCATCAGCCATAGGGTAGAGGTGGTTATACTCCCTGTTCATATCATCACTGACGCTGACAGTGGTGAAACGACCTGCAATAGGGGAGATGTAGACAGAGAAGATGTCATTGGGTTTCCAGTCAATACCGACAGAGACATCGGTGTAGGCAGGAGCAAGGCACTTGGAGATGATCGGGTTGTCATCACCCTTACCCACATAGCTACGACCCAACGCAAACTGCGTATTGAAACCTACAAGGGCAGTGGCATACCAACCCTTTGTGATCTCGTAACCTAGTTTTGAAGAGAGCTTCAGCTTATCGTTGGATTTCTGAACCTTATCGTTGGGCTGGTCAATGTAAGACATGCCATATTCGCCATCAAGACTGGAATCCCATGCCAACTTTCCCTTACGATACAACAGACGGAGACGTCCGAAAACAACGCCATTGACATTGTTGTTACCACCTGATGCCCAGTTTACTAGACCAGTAGCAGCAGCATTAAGACCAGTGACACCTGAGAACTTCCACAATTTCTCGCCTGTGTCAACCTTCTTAAGGTCGCCCTGTGCAGCAGCTGCTGCATTTGCCTGCTTCTGAACGGTCTCCTTGTTAACCTCCTGTGCTTGTGCGCTCATTGCTGTGAGGAAGCACGAAATGATCAATAATATCTTCATCATTCTTTGACTATTTAGTTTTGTTCACTTACTTCATGTTTCGGAATAATCCTTCGTTTGTTGCCGACAAAGTTACACATTATTTTATAAAGAGCACAGACAGCATAAATAAAACTTCACAAAATAGACATTTTCAACCATAAAACGATAGAGAATATGCCAAAGTAGTAGTTAATTTTGCTTTACTGAATGGTGTATTCTAAAAAATATAGTATATTTGCAAAAACAAATCAAAATACGTAATACAATGAAGCAAAATGGTTTTAGTTTCCCTGGTTGGGCAAAGTTTGTTGTAGGATTGTTTGTCTTAGTGATTGCACTCTGCATTCAACCGTTCCGTTTTACTACGGTTGATTCTGCCGAGATTGGTATCAAGTTTCACAAGTGGGACACTGACGCCTCGAACCGTGGTGGTGTAGAAGGAACCTGTCGTGGATGGGTGTTCTATAATTCCTGGACAACCAATGTGTTCCGTTATCCCACCTTCATTCAGCGCAAGAACTATGACGCCTTCACTGTAAATGCAAAGGATGCGTCCACGTTCACCATGGATCCTCAGATAGCATATCGCATTGAGACGGATAAGGCGTGTGACATTTTCGTGAAATACCGTAAGGGCATTGAGGACCTTGAGAATGGGTATATCCGCACTTGCATCTACGAGGCTTATCGTACATGTGCCAACAAATACACCTCAGACAGTTTGATGTCCCATCGTGCTGAGTTTGAGGCTGATGTGCGTCAAAGACTGGACAAGTCGCTTCGTTCTGAGGGCTTTATCGTAGAGGAATTCACCTCTGCCATCACACCTCCTCAATCATTGTCTCAGATGATTGATGACAAGAACAAGGCCGTGCAGGCAGCCTTGAAGGCTGAAAATCAGGTCAAGGAGGCAGAGGCTAATGCCAAGATAGCCATTGCAAAGGCAAAGGGTGAGGCAGAGGCAAAACAGATTGCTGCAGATGCAGAGGCTTATGCCAATTCCAAGATCTCACAATCCATTACTTCCACCCTGGTTCAGAAGTTGTGGGTAGAGAAGTGGGACGGCAAGATGCCTACTACGATGGCAGGTAGTTCAAATGGCATGATGATGAACATTGGTAGCAAATAAAAGGCAAGAAAACTTGTTTTACACGTACAGACACCGTACTGCCTACGTATAGCCTACGTACATGTACGGTGTCTGTACGGTGTTTATACGGTGTTTGTACGTGAGAAGTGTATTGCTGCAATAATTGAATAACATACAAAAACAGAGGGTTCATTGTTCGTATGAACCCTCTGTTGTCTTAGTAGTGTATCCTATCTGTCTTAGTACCAATGCGTGCATTCCGCGAAGGATCCGCGAAGGATCCATGAAGGATCCACGATGCAATTAGGGAATCACATAGGTCTAAAAAAGGAGACTAGGTGACCTGGTTAAAGACGATAACCTAATGTGATATGGAAATTGAAATTGGTCAACTTATCTTTCTTTGACCATTTTGGTTCTTTCAACTGATTGACAAGACCCCAATCACAACCTACATTAAAAATATAGGTATTTAAGTACTCACAACCCACGTTGAAACCTAAACCACATTCCAGACGTTTCATGTCGTCGTCGTTATTGCCATCTTTGTACCAGGAATAGGTGTTTGTTGCAGAAAGTTTATCGTTGACATAGACCTTATCAACATTCTTGCCGACAACTCCCAATCCAAAATATGGACCTACGTCTGCATGTATGAAAAAATCTTCAGTAAAGCCATACATGTAACCTACATGGATTGGAATATTAATATAGTGTAGTTTTACTGTATATTCATTTTCAACACCTGCAATTTCGGTTGAACCTTTTGCACCGAGCATATCATATTTCACTCCAAACTTACCATATACACCAGCACAACCAGGTAATACATAACGACCGTATCCTCCAATGGTCAAGCCTGGTTTTGCAGAAAGATAGTCATAGACAGAAGCAGCACCTTTAGTGTTGAAACTACTGACGTTCAAACCAATCTCTCCCTGCCAGGTCAGTCCCTCTTCAGGTTCATAGTCAAAGGCAAATGAACTAAGGCTAATGGCTGCCATAGCCATCATTGCAAAAATTTTCTTCATAATAGTTCTTTTAGATACATGAAACAAAGAGAAGGCAGATGTCCCTCTCTTAGTCCATTGTAATGTATTAACAATAATTATTTATTCTTCAGTAAGTCGCGAATCTCAGTAAGGAGTTTCTCCTCAGCACTGGGTTCGGGAGCAGGTGCAGGAGCAGCGGGCTCTTCCTCCTTCTTGCGAGAGAGCTTGGCAATACCCTTAACCATGAGGAAGATACAGAAAGCGATGATCAGGAAGTCAACAATGTCCTGAATGAACTGGCCGTAATTGAGGGTAACAGCCTCAGAAACCACTTCTTCGCCTTCCACAACAGCATCCTTGAGGACAACCTTCAGCTCGGTGAAGTCCACACCGCCAGTGATAACACCAATGGGAGGCATGATGATGTTATTAACAATGCTGGTAACGATCTTACCAAACGCACCACCGATGATAACACCGACAGCCATGTCTACAACATTTCCTTTAAGGGCAAAAGCCTTAAAATCTTGAATAAAACTGCTCATAATTCTTTTTTTTTAAAAGTTTTCATTTTTATATAATGCGAAATTAAGAAATAATTCGTAAATTTGCACTGAAAATAAGAAAAAAATGAAGAAAAACTGCGTAAATTGTCTTATATTAGTGCTTCTGGTACTATTTGTGGCAGCTTGTCGTAGTGCACATTATTGTAATTGCGGCTAACCCAAGTTAAGCTGCTTTTACTATATAGATAAGGTATAGGTAAAGAAACATTGTTTTAAATAATATTATTTTTAACCAAATTTTAATTCATTAAGAAAATGACTAAAGTTGCTATTAACGGTTTCGGCCGTATCGGTCGTCTGGCTTTCCGTCAGATGTTTGAGGCAGAGGGTTATGAGGTAGTTGCTATCAACGACTTGACTAGCCCCAAGATGTTGGCTCACCTTTTGAAGTATGATACCGCTCAGGGTGGTTTCGCTGGCAAGTTCGGCGAGGGCAAGCACACTGTAGAGGCTGGTGAGGATTACATCGTTGTTGACGGCAAGAAGATCACCATCTATGCTAAGCCTAACGCTGCTGAGCTTCCTTGGGGTGAGCTGGGCGTTGACGTAGTTCTCGAGTGCACCGGTTTCTATACTTCAAAGGAGAAGGCTTCTGCTCACATCCAGGCAGGTGCTCGTAAGTGCGTTATCTCTGCTCCCGCAGGTAACGATCTTCCTACTATCGTTTACAACGTAAACCACACCACTCTGACTAAGGACGACAACGTAATCAGCGCTGCTTCTTGTACAACCAACTGCTTGGCTCCTATGGCTGCTGCTCTGAACAACTACGCTCCTATCGCTAGCGGTATCATGTCTACCATCCACGCTTACACCGGTGATCAGATGATCCTCGATGGTCCTCAGCGTAAGGGTGACCTTCGTCGTTCACGCGCAGGTGCTCAGAACATCGTTCCCAACTCAACTGGTGCTGCTAAGGCTATCGGTCTCGTAATTCCCGAGTTGAACGGTAAGCTGATTGGTTCTGCTCAGCGTATTCCTACTCCCACTGGTTCTACCACTATCCTGGTAGCTGTTGTTAAGGGTAAGGACATCACTAAGGAGGGTATCAACGCTGCTATGAAGGCTGCTACTACCGAGAGCTTCGGTTACACCGAGGATGAGATCGTATCAAGCGATATCATCGGTATGAAGTATGGTTCACTCTTCGATGCTACTCAGACCATGGTTAGCAAGATCGACGAGGACACCTATCAGGTACAGGTTGTTTCTTGGTACGACAACGAGAACAGCTACACCTCACAGATGGTTCGCACCATCAAGTACTTCTCAGAGAACTGCTAATTGATAGCTTTTTAACGAAAGTATATACAGCCACCCTTGGCCTAAAGCCTTGGGTGGCTACTTTTTTCAGATGATAAATTTGTTTCTTCGATAACTCGATTTCTCGACAACTCGATAATTCGATTCTTCGACAACTCGATTCCTCAACAACTCTCTTTCTATGTACGATATCATAACGATACTTGGCCCTACAGCAAGTGGTAAAACTGACCTGGCTGCACATCTGGCAGCACGAATAGGTAATGCTGAGATTATCAGTGCAGATAGTCGTCAGGTGTATCGAGGTATGGATATCGGTACGGGTAAAGATCTGAAAGACTACACGGTGAATGGGGTAGAGGTGCCCTATCACCTTATAGATATATTGGATGCTGGGGAGAAATATAACCTTTTCCAGTATCAGCAAGATTTCTGGAAGGCATACAATGACATCGTGGCTCGTGGAAAACAACCGATCCTGTGTGGGGGAACAGGACTGTATATTGAATCTGTGCTGAAAAGCTACAAGATGGTGCCAGTACCAGAAAACAAGGAACTACGAGCCAGCCTTGAGGGTAAAACGCTAGACGAACTGACCGAAATCCTAAAAGGATATAAGGAGCTGCATAACAGTACAGATATTGACACGGCCAAACGTGCTATACGTGCCATTGAGATTCAAACCTATTATAAGGAGCATAGGATAAGCGAGAGGGATTTTCCTCAGATTCATAGCCTGAACATTGGAGTGGACATAGATCGTGAGTTGAGACGCGAAAAGATCACTCGTCGTCTGCATGCTCGATTGGAGGAAGGCATGGTTGATGAAATAAGGCATTTGCTGGAAAAGGTTCCAGCTGAGGACCTGCTGTATTATGGTCTGGAATATAAATATCTAACCCTCTATGTGACAGGACAGTTAGATTATGATGAGATGGTACGCCAACTGGAGATAGCCA
>DCIS01000111.1 GCA_002317475.1 Prevotellaceae bacterium UBA1720
AGTACCAAGGAGAAGTTGCGCCAAATGAAGGCAAACGTTGATACACTGACACTTACGGCAACACCTATACCCAGAACCCTACAGTTCAGTCTTATGGGTGCTCGTGACCTCTCTGTCATACAGACTCCACCTCCAAACCGTTATCCTATTCAGACGGAGTTGCACAACTTCAACGCAGAGGTGATAGCAGATGCCATCAATTTTGAGATGAGCAGAAACGGACAGGTATTTATCGTAACAAATCGTATTTCATCACTTCCAGAATTAATAGGAATTGTAAATAAATATGTACCTGATGCAAGGGTTTGTGTTGGTCATGGCAGAATGAACAGCGAGGAACTGGAACAAGTCATTCTGGACTTTGCCAACTATGACTATGACGTGCTCATCTCCACCTCAATTATAGAAAATGGAATAGACATCCCTAACGCAAACACCATAATCGTATGTAATGCTCACACTTTTGGATTGAGTGATTTACATCAGATGCGTGGACGTGTGGGACGAAGCAATAAGAAAGCATTCTGCTATCTGCTTTCTCCACCTTTGAGCCTATTACAACCAGAAGCAAGGCGACGTCTGCAAGCTTTGGAGAATTTCTCCGATTTAGGTAGTGGAATACACCTTGCCATGCAAGACCTTGATATACGCGGAGCTGGCAATTTGCTTGGTGCTGAGCAGAGTGGCTTCATCAGCGACCTGGGATATGAGACGTACCAGAAAATCCTGAACGAGGCAGTAAAAGAATTGCGTAATGACGAGTTCCGTGAACTATACGAGCAGGAGATGCAGCAAGGCAATAACGTGGGTGGAGAGGACTTCGTTGACGAATGTCAGATAGACAGCGATTTAGAGATGTTCTTCCACGAAGACTATGTGCCTACCAGCAGTGAACGCATGTTGCTTTATCGCGAGTTGGATGGACTTGAGACTGATGAGCAGATTGAGCAGTTCCACAAACGTATGGAGGATCGTTTTGGAAAGTTGCCTGAAGCTGCAGAGGAGTTGATACGTGTTGTAAAACTTCGTCGATTAGGTAAATATTTCGGAGCAGAGAGAATCGTCCTGAAAATGGGACGTATGCGTCTCTTCTTTGTCCAGAACCCAGACAGCGCATTCTATCAGGGCCACGCATTTGGTCAGATTATTTCCTTTGCCAGCATCAATGTAAGGCTCTGTAAGCTTGATCCGCAGTCAGGACGAAACTCGTTTGTGGTGTTTGACATAAAGAGTGTAGCAGAGGCTAATGCTTTGCTTGAACAGATCAAGGCTTGTGTTTAAGCATGTGAATCAGGTTCCGTATTGCTCCTCTTATTACCTGTTTTATACGTACTGCCTACGTATAGCCTACGTATAGCCTACGTAAACGTACGGTGTTTTACGGTGTTTGTACGGTGTTTATACGTATGAAGTACGGTGTCTGTACGATAAGAATCTATGAACTTCACTTTCGCAACTTGACTTATTTTAACTAAACGAGAAGTAAAAATTAGAGCTCGTATTTGTTTATTCCGAGAATTATCTGTACCTTTGCATGCTTAAATCAAAGATTTAGGACCATCGTCCTTTGTCTAAATGCAAAGAAAGGTATAGAATATGCGTACATTTGACATAGATAGTATCAAGGCAAAATATAAGATTGTAGGTCGTGATGCACGACTCTACAGGGCCATTGATACCGCTTTGCAAGTGGCTCGTACTGACCTTTCTGTTTTGATTCAGGGCGAGAGTGGAGTAGGCAAGGAGGTCATTCCACGCATCATACACGACAATTCCCCACGAAAGACCAGCAAGTATATTGCCATCAACTGTGGCAGCATACCAGAGGGCACGATAGACTCAGAACTGTTTGGTCACGAGAAAGGTTCTTTCACAGGAGCCATTGGTGAGCATGAAGGCTATTTCGGTGCTGCAAATGGTGGTACGCTATTCCTGGACGAAGTAGGCGAATTGCCCATGAGCACACAAGCTCGTCTGCTTCGTGTACTAGAGACAGGTGAATACATTCGTGTGGGCAGCAATGAACCTCGAAAGACCAACGTCCGAATTGTGGCTGCTACGAATGTCAATATGCAAAGTGCCATTCGTGAAGGAAAGTTTCGTGAGGACCTCTATTTCCGTCTCTGCACCATCAGTATCAAGATGCCTCCTCTACGTGACAGAGGGGAAGACGTACTGACACTTTTCAAGATGTTTGCACTGGATACAGCCAACAAATATCAGATACCACAACCTATACGCCTCTCTCCTGAAGCTGAGCAGGTGATGTTGACGTACAAATGGCCTGGCAATATCCGACAGTTGCGCAACCTGGCAGAGCAGATGAGTATCCTTTGCTATGACCAGCACATCATCACACCAGCATTGTTGTCTGATTACGGGGTCTTGCCAGGTAGTGACAGTACCGATATGACAACTATTGCCGGCAATGCACAGGATGAGCAAAGTGGTTACAGCAAGGAGAGACCCATCATCTTTGCCATGCTGAACAAACTTAATAAGGATATTGAGCAGATCAAGGACCAAATAGTAATGGGGAATCCCGCTAATAACACGATTGAGACCTCCGTTTCCAGTTTTCCTGCTAACACATCTGGTTTTAACACACCCACGGTGTTGCCATACTCGCCAACCATTGCTCCTCAGGACACCACTCCCACTGATATTCAACCTACAACCATATCCGATCACACTGATTTCCACCACGTTGTAGAAGCAGAGGAGGAAGCCGAATTGATAGAAGAGAATTCTGACCTGAACATAGAAAAGATGGAACGGAAATTCATAGAGGAGGCTTTGAAGCGCAACAAATATCGTCGCAAGATGGCTGCAGCAGAGTTAGGCATAAGTGAGCGAACCCTATACCGTAAAATCAAGGATTACGGATTAGAGGAAATGTAACATTCAAGATATACAGAACAATGAAGAGACTACATACATACGGATTAATGGTGACGGTATTCGTACTGTCCGCTATCTGTGTAGTTACTTCATGCACAGTTACTTATAAATTTAACGGTGCCAGTATTGACTACACCAAGACCAAGACCATACAGATCGCCACTTTCCCCATCCGTAGTGCTTATGTATGGGCACCTATGCAAAGTATTTTCCAGAACAAACTGACAGATATCTATGCCTCTCAGACTCGACTTAAGCAGGTGAAACGAAATGGTGACCTGCAGTTGGCTGGTGAAATTACAGGTTTTGACCAATTTAATAAAGGTATATCCAGTGATGGTAAATCAAGTCAAGTTCAGCTGAAGATGACGGTCAATGTACGTTTTACCAACAATGCCAATCACAACGAGGACTTCGAACGTTCCTTTTCAGCCACTACGGAATATGATGCCACACAACAGCTGAATGCCGTACAGGAACAATTGGTGACACAGATGGCAAAGGACATCACGGATCAGATATTCAATGCTACCGTAGCAAACTGGTAATCTAATAACAACACAAAACACCCTATAAGTAACAATATGCTAACAGCAAAACTCAATATAAAGGAAATCATTGGTGATGATGGGCTGGTAAAAGTATCAGCTCAGCCTTTATTAACTGAACTGATCGAGCAATACCCATACTATCATGCTGCTCGCATGTTACTGCTTAAGTTGCTTTATCAGCAACATGATCCTCAGTTTAATGAGGAGTTGCGTAAAGCTGCTCTGTACCTGCCTTCCAGAACAAAGCTCTATTACGAGATTGAGGGTGACACCATGAAACCTCATCCCATAGACGAATCGGCAAAAATGGTTAGTTCGCATCGACGCAAAAGCCTCACACCCATTGAAAAGGCATCCAGCCAATCCGATCGTACAGGCGAGTTGCTTGATATCTATTTCAATAATACTCCATCTGTATTGGTCAGTTCACGTTCAGGTCGTCCCGTTGATGCCACAACAGACTACATGGATTGGTTACTATCACAGGACAATGTAGATTCCAAAACAGACAACAATCCCGATCCATCTGTCAGTGAAAATGAGACTACATCTGACCGTATCAGCGACTTTATCAAGAATCAAGGTGACAAACGTATCAAACTTTCAGACAAGCAGGATGATGAACTCCAGAAACCTGTCATCTCTGAGGTAGAAACAAATGGTCAACAAGGCGCTTTTACCGAAACTTTAGCCCGTATTTATATAAAACAAGGCAAATTTGAGCAAGCAATTGAAATTATTAGGCGCTTATCCTTGAAATATCCAAAAAAAAATCGTTACTTTGCAGACCAAATACGATTCTTGGAGAAAATTATTCTTAACAATCAGGCTAAAAAGTCCTGAAAGAGTAGTTGAAAGATCGTAAAAACAGCGTATCAAACGCCACACAAAATTGAACAAATAACAGAATTAATAACAAAACAAAAATAACAAAAACATTATGATGTACACAATTATTGTTATCCTCGTTGTACTCGCAGCAGTGCTGATGTGCGCTATCGTCTTCATTCAGGAGTCTAAGGGTGGCGGCTTAGCAAGCGGTTTCGCAAGCGGTAACTCAATGTTGGGTGTTCGCAAGACCACCGATGTAGTTGAGAAGACAACTTGGTCTTTGGCTGCTATCATGGTTGTTCTGTCAGTTGCTTCTGTATTCTTCCTGAACAGCGGCAATCAGGCAAACGCAAGCCAGTCAGTTACAGAGCTCCAGGCTGGTGCAGCAAAAGAGGCTGCTACCAATGCAGCAAATCAGGCTGCAGTTCCTTCTACTCCTGCAGTAGTTGAGACTCCTGCTGCAGAAGCTGAGGCTGAGGCTCCAGCAGAGGCAGCACCCGCAGAGGCAGCAGCAGAGTAATTCTCTGCGAACCTTCTGACTAGGGTTTTTACAACGAAGAATAAAGGATGTGCCTCATAGTAGGTTCATCCTTTGTTTTTTATTCATCGCTCAACAAAACTATTTTACCATGAACACCATCATAAAGCACTCATTGATGTTTTTGTCGATATTTGCGATATCCATTCTCGCTTCATGTGAGAATCTATCTCTCATGGAAGAAGAAGAGGCTTTAGACAATGGTTCATTGGGTGAAATAACTACCGACGAAGGCACTGTGTATCATGTCGACGCCATACCATCTCCTTATGAGACATGGAATGGACATGTGGTTGCAGCTGTTATGGATGAGAAGGGTAGTCTCCTGAACAATTCATCTACCCAAGAAGCTTTCTTGTTGTTGATTTCAAAGTCCGACTGGGGTAATATGACTTCTGCCCTGAACACATCAACACCTTCTGATGCCGAATTCATCGCCAGTGAATATGAAGAGGACGAATTGGACCATTGGCGAATACCTACAGAAGGGGAGGGTAGAATGCTGTATCACCTGTATAATGTGTATGAATCTAACACAGCCACAGAAACGCGCCTTGCCAAGGCATTGTCGTCAATACAGGCTGATCCTATCGTAGAGGAGGAGAAAGGTAAGAAGGTTCGTTACCTTTGCGAGAATGCCGAGAAGACATATTCGTTTACCGTCAACTCTGTTCTAAAAGCAGGTAAAACTGTAAAGACCTATCACTTGAGACTGGTACAGATAGTCAAGGTTTCCATCAAATAGACAAGAAACCCTATAACCCTAGCATATCCTAACAAATCCTAGTTATTCCTAGTTTTTCCGAGCTTATCCTAGTTCACAAAACCTACTTCTCCTTTGTGAACACTTGGTTGCCTTGTGCATCCAGGAAGATCAATGCCGTGTCATAACCTTCGGGCGTATAGTGAAGGATGATGCCTTCGTCCTTCTGCCACAACAAACCTTGCTCTGTAACATTGGGAGTTCCGAAATCATGTTTCAAGGAGTCTTGGAATTCTTCCATATTGATATGTTTGGGCGAAACCACAACCCTGTATGTTGTTCTGGTTTTCTTGGTATAGTAAACCTGCAACAACATGTTATGACCATACATCGCACCTTCGAAGATGAAGTGGTTTTCGGCACCGACTTTCTTCTTCAGGGTAAAACGAGGTTGCATCTTAGCAGAAAAATCATCTATACTGCCTTCGATTGGAATCCCAAGAAACGATAGGTGAGAGGACTTTTCCTTCGTAGCTACTTGTGCATTAATCGACACACTCAAACATGCAAACAGGCACAGACATAATAGTTTCTTCATGATTAAATATAATAAGGTAATATAGTTAAACTTAAACCACTCACTTGATCTTGACGGGTATTCCACTAACCATCAAGTACACCTCATCAGCAATCCTGGCAGCATGTTGATTGGTCCATCCAAGCAGGTCGGTGAACCTTCTCTGCAGATCATTGGGGGATGTTCCTCCCATACCAATCTCATTGGTAACAAGGACAAAGGTTGCTCCTTCAGTCAGTTTCAGTTTGTCTAGTTCCTCCTTGAGCACTGTCACAATCTGATCTGTACTCCAGTCCTGATGGTCAAAAAACCAGTTCGTGGACCACAATGTGAGACAATCTACCAAGACCACACGCTTCTCCAGGTCATGATTACTGAGATAAAGAGGTTCCTCTATATTGGTCCATTCCGGTCCACGACGTTCCTGATGACGTCTCACTCTTTCGCGAAATTCCTCATCCCAGATGCGCGACGTGGCTACATATACGGGGTTGGAAGACAGCCTTAGAGCCATTTCCTCAGCATACGTACTTTTACCAGAACGTTGCCCACCTGTAATCAGTATAATTCTTGCCATAATCCTATTTTCCACAAAAGTAAGGGATTTATTTGAATGTACAAAATCTTTTAGGTAACTTTGCAAAACATTTAATTATTATTTGATATCTTAAGTAAGTGATCAAAATTAACTTTATAATAGATATGCTCAATTTTGGTGCAGATATGTCGCGTTTTTGAGGGCGTGATGCGGGCATCACAACCGAGAAAAGGTGGCGGAGATGCCCAAAAGGGAGTATATATATTATGAGAAGTCATTTACTTAAACATTATAAAGATAAATTTGATTACTTACTTATACTTATTTATATATTAATATGATGAAAAAGACAATAACTGCTATTTTGGCGATGATGGCTTACGGGTCAGTTTTTGCTCAACTGGCAACAGTAAAAGGTCCTGATGGTAAACTGAAGGTCAATTTTGACATCAAATCAGGCAAACCAGTTTATAATGTCACATACGATGGCAAGCAGATGCTGGACGACAGTCCCTTGGGATTTGTTGCCGATAATGGTGATTTCACTACGGGTTGTACCTTTACAAGTCAGAAGTCTGGACACATTGAGAACGACTACTCGCTGAATCGCAGTAAAGTCAGCCAGGTGCATGTCAATGCCAACACATTGAACGTCTCTCTGAAGAACGCTCAGGGTCTCGCATTTGATGTGGAGTTCCGTGTTACCAACAACGACGTTGCTCTCCGCTATGTTTTGCCCAACTATCCCAGCCGAGCAAACGAGAAGAAGTTCTCCATTCGTATCATGAAGGAGGCTACGGGATTTGATTTCCCCTCTCAGACCACAACTTTCCTTACTCCTCAGAGTCATGCCATGATAGGGTGGAAGGGCACAAAGCCCAGTTACGAGGAAGGCTATAAATACGACGAACCCATGACTTCCCGGAGTCAGTATGGTCATGGTTATACGTTCCCCGCACTCTTCCATGTCAATGCTATAGACCAAAATGACAAGGACGGTTGGGTACTGGTTTCCGAGACTGACGTTGACAGCCGATATTGTGGTTCACGTCTCTCTGACATGAAGGGTGATGGATTGTACACCATCGAGTTCCCTATGCCCGAGGAGAATGGTGGAAATGGTACGGTTGAGCCTGCCATGTCGCTTCCCAATGCCACTCCTTGGCGTACCCTTACCATTGGCACTTCATTGAAGCCTATTGTCGAGACCACCATTCCCTGGGATTTCACACAGCAGAACCTCTTCGAACCTTCCAC
>DCIS01000110.1 GCA_002317475.1 Prevotellaceae bacterium UBA1720
TGACTTCAGCGATGAGGAGAATGTGCGTCTGGCTACTGGTGGCTATCAGTACTACGTTGACAGTCGTGTACCTATCCAGTACGACCTCAATAACGCTGCTGTTCGCCAGAAACTTTCGCTCACCCATCTGCCTGACAGTACCGTCTTTCTGCCCTTCCTGCGTCACACTCTTGATGAGGCCAGTTGTCTGAATCTCAACAAAGTGACCACCCCTACTGTCCTGGGTGCCGACCTCAATAAAATGGCCTCCTTTGGCCTGACTTCAACCTCTACACCTTCTTACTCCCCCTCGGGGGTTGGGGCTGCCGTCTACCTCGACGAGGAGGCACTCATCTGGAGTCTGATGAAGAGCGTTGGTGACACCTTATACTATAATACTAGTCTTGGAGAGCATACCCCCGTGCTGATTGCCGGTACTTATCCCACAGGTCTCTTCCATGGCTCTGCCATCATGTCCCGTGAGGATTTCCGACGTCTGTGGCCTAACGAGAGTGGTGTTGAGGTCTTGCTGATGAGGTCATCCCAACCTGATGAGGCTGCCGAGGTGCTTTCGCTGGCTTTGAACGAGTACGGACTCACCCTGCAGACTGTCGAGGAGCGTCTACAGATGTTCTTTGAGGTCACCGAGACTTACCTCATCATCTTCCTCACCCTGGGCGGTCTGGGATTGCTGTTGGGCATCTTCAGTCTCTTTATCATTGTGCGCAAGAATCTCACGGCTGGGCAAACTACCATACAGCAGTACCGTGCCTTGGGTTTCTCTCACGCCTTGATACGCCAACTCCTGTTGCGTGAGAATCTCGTCACCCCGCTCTATGCCATCCTCGTAGGCACAGTGGGGTCAGTTATCAGTATCAGTGCTAATGTCACGGGGGCAGGTCTCTCTACCATCCTCCTGGCACTCATCTGCGTCCTTTTGCTCTCTGTTTCTGTCTATTACGGCGTGAAATTTATTATAGATAATAAACCAAACGAGTATAACTGTATCTAAATTAACAAATTACATAACAATTATCAAAACGCGTATGAACAAGAAGTTTTTCACGTTGCTGCTTGGCAGCATGATGGCAGCCAGCGCTATGGCACAGGTTACACCCTACGGATGGCGTGGTCCACAGCACAATGGTTACTATCCCGACAAGGGTCTGCTCAAGGAATGGCCCGCTGAGGGTCCTGAGATGGTCTTTGAGACCAGTGATGCGGGTAAGGGTTATTCATCACCCCTCGTTGTGGGCGACAAGGTGTATATCACCGGACTGAGCGAGGATGAGAACGAGGAGGTTTTCTCTTGCTACAACCTCAAGGGCGAGAAGCAGTACACCGTAGCTTACGGCAAGCCCTGGAAGCAGTCTTTCCCCGAGACACGTACCACCCCTGCCATTGCTGACGGCAAGGCTTACGTCATCAGTGGTATGGGCGAGATTGTCTGCCTTGACGTCAAGGATGGCAAGATCCTCTGGAAGGTAGATGGCGGTACCAAGTACGAGCGCAAGCCCGGTATGTGGGGTACCTCCGAGTGCCCTCTCGTTTACGACGACAAGGTTATCTACACCCCTTGTGGCGATCAGACTACCATGGTGGCCCTCAACAAGAACACCGGTGAGGAGATCTGGAAGTCAAAGCCTCTGGGCGATAAGTCCGGCTATGTTTCTCCCATCATGATCGAGTATAAAGGCAAGCGTCAGATTGTAGGCTCAACCTGTCAGACTGCTATTGGTGTGAATCCCGAGACTGGCGATATCGAATGGACTTTCGATGATTGGGGACCCAAGCATCAGGGTCGCCAGGGACGTGACAACATTGCCCCCAACTCTGCCCTCTACCAGGACGGTAAGATCTTCTTCTGCCACGGTTATGACATCAATGGTTTCCAGCTTCAGTTGGCTGACGACCTGAAGAGCGTCACCTGCACCTGGCGTACCGAGACCCTCGACACCCACCATGGTGGCTACGTCCTGGTCAATGGCAAGATCTTTGGTTCGAACTGGATCAACAACAATGATGGCAACTGGTGCTGCGTAGACTGGGAGACCGGTAAGACCGACTATGAGGAGAAATGGACTGGTGGTGCTGGCAAGGGTAGCACTATTGCTGCTGACGGCAAGGTCTACATCTTCGACGAGCGTCGTGGCTATGTAGGTCTCGTCAATCCTACGCCCGAGAAGTTCGATGTAGTCAGCAAGTTCCGTGTAGCCAAGGGCAGCGGTGCCTACTGGTCACACATGCACATCAACGACGGTATCCTCTACCTCCGTCATGGTGAGTATTTCGCAGCATACAAGATCAAGTAACCCCGTAACACACACACGAGACAACGAAATAGGGAGGGCCACACGGATGGTCCTCCCTAACTTTTTATACTCGAGTCAGTATGTATTGCTTGCTTACTGGCTTACTGGCGAGGCATCATGCCACCACCGAAACCGCCGCCGTTCTGCATCATCTGCATCATACGCTTGCGCTGGTTCTCCTGCATTACGGTGTAGCGCTTGTACTGCTCCTCGGTCAGCACTTCCTTCAGCTTCTTGTTGAAAGCCTCCTGGCGCTTCTGCATAGCCTCCATATCGAAGCCGCCCATGCCCATGCCGCCACCGTTCTGCATCTGCTTCATCATCTCCTGGCTCTGCTCGGTGTAGAGTGCCAATACCTTCTTGTACTGCTCCTCATTCAACTGGCAAGAATCCTTCAATGTGGTAGCCTGACGCTTTGCCATGTCCTCGGGATTAAACTGACCAAAACCCTGTGCAGATGCACAAATGCTTACGAATGCCAATGCAACGGCCATAAAAAACTTTTTCATAACACTAAATAGATTAATAGGTTAATATAAATTTATGTAAACTGTCTCAACTGTCTTGAACGATCCGTTTCCTTTCTCGTCCTTTATTAGGACACATCCACTGACGAATAGTTTAATGTATATTTTTTAACTCTTAATTTTTAACTTTTAACTTTTAATTCTTAGAAAATACGTGTGTCCATTTTTCACTGAAATAATTGAAATTGTTGAAATGGTCATAAAAGGTGGCGGGAGATGTCCAAAAGGGAGTACATGTATTATAAGAAGCCATTTGCTTAAACATTATAAAGATAAATTTGATTATATATTTATCTGTTCCACGTCTTCCACCAGTCATCCTCCTGTCCGCTGATGACACGCGCCAGTTCGTTCATCACCAGGCACATCTCGCGAGAGATGGTGGCTGCCTTCTTCTCTCCATCCTTGGCAGGGGTGTCCTTCAGATAGAGATACGTCCAAGGCGAAATCTGACAAAGCCTGTCCTCTGCCAATGCATAGAAAGCCTTGCCTGTGCCCTTATATCTATCCGAGTACCCATTATCCGTAATCTCTATGAATGGCAAGCCTTCCACCATCAGTTGCTGCTTGATGTCGCGCTCCTTCTGCGAGATGAAAGCACTCACTATGATCCACTCCTTCCGTGCAGCATCCATCACCGCCTCCTTCTTCTCCTCAAAGCGTCCCACGTCAGCACTATGACACACCAACGGCAGTTTCTTCTGGCTATACAGCAACGCCTTATTGCCTATGTGGTCAAGGGCAATGCCATGGGTGTCCGTTATCAGGCGTGCCCTGACTTTGTCCTGTGCGGCCTTACATCTCTCCGCGTTATATCTGAACGTCCTATCAACGGCAATGGCCTGCATGCACCTCTCCGCCGTCCAGTTCTTGGAATGCTGGTGCCTATACTTACGGAAGCACTCATGGTGGTCGCCCTGTATCAGGCGCTTCTTCGCTTGGTCGCGGATATAAGCCCGCTTTACCTCCACCTGCTCCGGGGTGATAGGCTCCACATCGTTATAGCCATGAACGAAGAGCGCCGGGCCTATGAGCGAGTGGGTGTGATCGCGGTCTCTGTCTGGTGTTAATTTCGCGTACGCGACTTTTCCTCCTTCTTGCTTTGCCTTTACCTTCTCATCTCTGTTCTTGCGCCATTCTATGCCCAGCGTGTCCCAATAGGCATGGCTGCATCCGCTCATGAAGCCGCTTATCAAGCTGCCAAGATGCCGCCTGTTATTAGGGAGAAGGTGAACGAGCCCGTGAAAATGCTCAGGCATTGCTTCGCATAGGTCTATCTCTACCGTTTTGCAGACCTCTGCCATCCTCTTCCACGCCTCCAGCACGCCTTTGCCAACTTCCGTGTATACGCACCTTGGTGCCCCCGGCTCGTCTTGAGCCTTTGCTACATCCCCCTCGCACCAGCTGAGCACAGGCACCTCGTCCCTCGTGTTCAATGTCACGAAGAACCAGCCGTGGTAGTAATCCACATTAGGATCACGCCGCAGACCTTCAGGCGTTTCCGCCTCCTTCTGTCTTATCTTTGCTATGCGCTCTGGGGTGTATGCCATAAGTTACGGGGTTTGATTCAATGCTTATTTTCGGCGTATTTCTTGTCCCTGAAACACAGCGTTACCATCAAGCCGTATCACCCACATCCATCTTGAAGTGGCTCTTGTCTTCCTCTATCCACAGACCCACGTTTTGGGTCATCAGCATGGTAACACACGTTCTGCCATACCTATATTCGTTTTCGGCACAAAAGTATTGAAATAAAACGTATTACGCAAGGTTTATGGAATATATTTTCTGTCGTTCCCGCTATTTTTTACTTTGTTTTCTATCATCCCCCGGTTTTGTATCTATATACTGTCATTTCAACAATTTCAATTATTTCACTCAAAAAGATGCACGCACACTTGCCATGCTCTGAGAGTTGGGCATTAGATTCTAATATTATATTTATATATAAATATAATATTAGACCCTGTTCTCACTATACTGTCGTGTCCAAATTTCACTGAAATAATTGAAATTGTTGAAATGACAGCAAATTAGAGACACAAAACCGGGGTATTCTGAAACCCAAAAGAAAAATTACAGGCAGACAGAAGTGGCTAATCTACAGATATTTAGGTATACCATAATTGTCTATAATGGATAAGAAAACGGACAAGTGCGGAGCCGTAACAGTATAACTGTATAGAAGCGCTTCTGAAAACAAGCATCTGTTAAGGCAAGCACTTTCGAAAAGACGTAGACGGAACGCGTGTTTTCTTCGTACATCCTTCGTACAGCCTACGTATAGCGTACGTATGCATACGGTGTTTGTACGGTGTTTGTACGGTGTAGATACGATGTCTCTACGTGAACTAATACTGAAACAAGAAACCAGAAACGAGGAACGAGAAATGAACAGTGACAAATGACACCCCCCCGGAGGAATCAGGAGTTGATTATGGCACCAAATGGGAGGAAACGAAAATAATTTTGTAAGATTATGCAGAAAAGTTTGGCAGTTTCATAAAAATGACGTACCTTTGCACCCGCAACGCTGAAAAGCAAACGCCCAGATGGCGGAATTGGTAGACGCGTTGGTCTCAAACACCAATGCCGCAAGGCGTGCCGGTTCGATCCCGGCTCTGGGTACCAAAAAGTTGCAAAGAACCTCTGTAAATCAAGCATTTATAGAGGTTTTCTTTTTCTTGTCATCCAAAGTTGGACACATTTGGACACAAATTGTTCCTGATATCAAGCTTTTCTTAACTATGCCTGCCTAAACGCTGATTGGACTGGTGTGCCGTACAATCTGGATGCTGACCTCGAAGAGGAGCCAGATGGGGAGGGCAACGACAAAGAGGGTGAAGACATCTGCCGTAGGGGTGATGACTGCGGCAATGATGAGGATGGCCACAAAGGCATGACGGCGGTAACGTGACATCCAGTGGGCCTTCAGGAGGCCTATCTTGGCCAGAAGCCAGGAGAGGACGGGTATCTCGAAAACGATGCCGAAAAGGATGCTCATCATCATCAGTGTGTCGATATAGGAACTGATGGTGAGCATGTTGGCAATATCGGGACTGACCTGGTAGAAGCCCAGAAAACGGACGGTGAGGGGGAAGACGAGGAAGTAGTTGACGGCCATGCCGAGGGCAAACATCAGATAGGCCGAGAGGACGATGCGCAGGCTGTAGCGGCGCTCGTGATCGTAGAGGGCTGGGGAGATGAAACGGTACAGGACCAGGATGATGTAGGGAGAAGCCAGCAGACAACCCGTGCAGAGGGATACCTTGAGGTGTATCATCATCTGCTCGGCCAACTGGGTGTTGATGAGGCTGAGCGAGAAGGGATCGGCCTGCAGAAGACGGTAGGTGATGAAATCGCCGTGACAGGGTGCCAGGATGAGGCGGAAGAGGGGTTCCTTGAGGAAGAAAGCCGCCACGCCACCTATGACAACAGCCACAAGGATGCGCCAGAGGCACATCCGCAGATCGTCAACATGTTCCCAGAAGGTCTGTTGTTCGTTGCTCACTTTTCGCTTGTATTGTCGTTGTCGTCGTCGATACCCTTCATTCCGTCCTTGAAACTCTTCACGCCCTTGCCCAGGCCGCGCATCAGTTCGGGAATCTTCTTGCCTCCAAACAGCAGGAGGACAACAAGTACGATAACGATGATTTCGGGTGTTCCTATCATACGTATTATGATTTTTGATAATGTAATGCCGTTGCAAAGATACGTAATATTTTCCAAAACTGCGTGTTTTGGGAGAAAAAAGAGTAAGAAACCTAAGTGGCGAGGTACGGAAGACGTTGAGGCGAGAAGTCCGTATTAGTCTCTGTGCCGTCATGTTCTTTCGTTTTCATGTAGCGATATTTCTTCATGGTGAAAGCGTATGTGGCAACCTTCGACTTTCTTTTCTAACTTTGCAGAAAAGGACAATGACCTTTGGAAATCTTGAAACAAAACACCCCAACAAATGAAAAAAGGATTTATAGGAGAAATGATGGGAACATTCGTTCTCACGCTGTTCGGATGCTGCAGTGTAGCTGTGGCCATACTCTTTGGCGAGTACAATAGTATCTTTCAGATTGGTCTGGTATGGGGCCTGGCTGTGACACTGGCCATCTTCCTCACCCGCAACATCTGCTGTGCCCATCTGAATCCGGCTGTGAGTGTGGCCATGGTGGTGGCCGGGAGAATGAAGATCAAGCAGTTGCCTGGATACCTGTTGGCACAGGTGCTGGGAGCTATGCTTGCCGGATTGGTGCTGTATGGCCTGTTCAATGCCTCTATTGAGCATTACGAGAGCATCCATGAGATCGTGCGTGGCACGGCAGCCTCGGTAGATACAGCCCGTATGTTTGGCGAGTTCTACCCCAACCCCGGTGATGCGCTCAACTCCACCGTATCCCTGCCTCTGGCTATGTGTGCCGAGGGTTTTGGTACATTCCTGCTTGCCCTCTTCATCTTCATGCTGACAGAGGACTGCAACGTAGGCAGACCCTCATCAGACATGCAGCCCCTCTTCATCGGACTTACTGTTTCCAGCATCATCTTCTTCATTGCCCCTCTCACACAGGCCGGACTGAATCCCGCCCGTGACTTTGGTCCACGCGTCATTGCCTACCTGACAGGCTGGGGAGATGCAGCCCTGCCTGACGCTGTAGGTGGATGGTTCTGGGTGTACATCCTGGCTCCTATCGTTGGTTCGAGCATTGCTGCCCTCTTCTTCAGGTATGTCCTCGAGCCTATGGAGATTGACAAGAACAAGCATTGCGGATGTGAAAAATAACAAAAATAAGTAAGTTTCGCAAGCTTTAACTGCTTAAATATTATTATGTTAGTTATTGATTTTGATTTGGATGTTGGTTTAGATTTCGAGCCCGCAGGGCGATCCCTTATAAATGCCTTCTATTAAGCAA
>DCIS01000113.1:0-10267 GCA_002317475.1 Prevotellaceae bacterium UBA1720
AATTTGAGACGGAACAGACAGTTGGCGTCATCGTGCCCTATCGCAACCAGATAGCCACCGTACGAAACGCCATTGACAGAAGCGGAATAAAGGTGTTGCATGACATTACTATAGACACAGTGGAGCGCTATCAGGGTAGTCAGCGAAAGTATATCATCTATGGTTTTACCATACAGCAGTACTATCAACTTAACTTCCTGGCTAACAACACCTTTACTGACTTTGACGGCAATATCATCGACCGAAAACTCAATGTAGCCATGACACGTGCCGAGGAACACCTGATCATGGTGGGCAACACGGAACTGCTATCCTACAACCTCACTTTCAGCAAGTTGATAGAATTCGTGCAAAGCAAGCAGGGGTATTTCAATATCCCAAAGGACAGATACCTTCAAGGGGATTTCTCTGTAACCCCATAGTCACGCAGGGAGTTTTTTATAATTACTTAACAGAACTTTTGAACGATAATTCCTCAAAAAAGCCTATCTTTGTCACGTAATTGGTAAAAAGATTAAATCGAAGAACAAATGCAAACAATAAAAGAGGAGATGTACAACCACTGGACGCACTTCATCGGTGTAGTCTTTGCCCTTTCGTGTATCTGGATGGTATGGCCAGCCGTTTCAATCAGTTGGCAATGGGCAATGGGCGTACTGTTCTACATAGCAGGCATGTTCCTGATGTTCCTGTCGAGCACCGTATATCATTGGGTACCAGATGGAAGAGTAAAGAAAGCCCTACGCGTCTGCGACCATATCAGCATCTACGTAATGATAGCATGCTCCTACACCCCTGTACTGATAGCCGTTGTAGGAGGATGGTTGGGATGGAGCATGTTCGGCGTGATGTGGGCTTCCGTACTGGCAGGAACGGTGTACAAGATTGTGGCATTGGGCAAGTACCCTCGTCTGTCCCTAGCGCTGTACCTGCTGATGGGATGGAGCATTGTGTTCGTAGCCAAACCCGCCTTTGAGAAGATGACAAGCCTCTCACTACTACTGGTTCTGGCAGAAGGAATATTCTACACCGTAGGCACCTATTTCTATGCCAAGGATGAGCACAAGTACTACCATGCCATCTGGCACATCTTCGTATTGCTCGGGGCCATGGCACACTTCAGCGCCATCCTTGTACTGATGCTGGAAGAACTATAGGTTCATATTAAACCCACCTATAACGATTAAGGGGACCTGAAAGTCCCCTTAACTCATTAAATATCTCTTGTAATTTACTTATTTTCACTTCTTTACCTCGATAACAGGACGAACACTACGACCGAAGCAACGATACTGATTGTCAGCAGCATTAACGCCATTAGAGTCAAAGTAGAGGATAAAGGCACCACCACTATAGCGGGTGTAAAGTGTACGTGACCAATAGTAGCCATAGGCTCCTACATTATAGATTATCTTGTCACGGAAACCACCTGCGGGGAAGAAGATGGTGTTGCCATTTGTCTTACTGGTGAAGAGGTAGCCCCATCTGTTATTCTGAGTGGTCCATTCACGCTGGCATTCGTTATTCAACTCACGGAACTGTGCCGTAGAGGGCATACGCCAGTCACCCCCCCACTTAACATGAGCTACATCATCCTCCAGTTCCAATTCAACTTCCTCGACATTGGCATCCTTCAACTGCTGTTCGGTGAGCAGGGAGATCTCGCGTGCCTTCTTGCGATCCACCAGGTACTTCGTAATCTTAGTTTGCGAACCCTTGCTCAAGGAGTAATTCTTCCAGGAAAAACTCTCCTTGCCGTCCTCGTAACCAGAGGTCTCTCCCCATGCAAAATAGTCGCCATAACCGGCAGGTTTGATGGCTCCGATATTCATCGTAGCCCAAAGGGTGCCGCTGGGCAATCCAAGGTCTACATACTCATGTCCGTTAGCATCCTGTGCATACGCGCACGAAAAACTATTAATAAGGAATAGCGCAAGGCCAATCTTTTTCAGGAATGTAAAATGTCTCATCATGGTTTTGTAGTGTTAATAATCGCATGCAAAATTACGAAGAATTGCAGAAACGACCAAATCTTCCTTATATCTTTATGAGAAAAAAAATAGTCATGGTTGATTGTTTTATAAAAAAAAGCATTATCTTTGCAAAGAATTTGAAAGACATCATTAACCTAACCAACAAGACAACAAGACAACAAGACAACAAGACAATAAGACAACAATATAACTATTATCATTTAATAATTCCAAAATTTACTACTACTATGGCAAAATGGATTTGTCCCGTTTGCGGTTATGTTCACGAAGGTGATACCGCTCCCGAAAGATGTCCCCAGTGCAAGGTACCTGGAGAGAAGTTTAAGATGGCTGAGGAGAACAAAGGCCTGCAGTTTGTAACAGAGCACGAACTGGGTATAGCAAGCGCAATTCCCGCAGGTGAGGAAGGTGCTTTCGTACTCCAGGGCTTGAAGGATCACTTCATGGGTGAGTGTACCGAGGTTGGTATGTACCTGGCTATGAGCCGTCAGGCTGACCGCGAGGGTTATCCCGAAATTGCAGAGGCTTTCAAGCGCTATGCTTGGGAGGAGGCAGAACATGCTTCACGCTTTGCAGAGATGCTGGGTGAGGTTGTTTGGGACACCAAGACCAACGTTGAGAAGCGTATGATGGCTGAGGAAGGTGCTTGCGCTGGCAAGATGGAGATTGCCAAGGTGGCAAAGAAGCTCAACCTCGACGCTATCCACGACTCTGTACACGAAATGGCCAAGGACGAGGCTCGTCACGGTGCTGGTTTCCAGGGCTTGTTCAACCGCTACTTCAAGAAGTAAGAAAATAACAATCCCAACAGAAGGGGGTGCAAGACGTTAAATTGCAACGTTTTGCACCCCTTTTGGTATTAAATTGCAAGAAAGCTTGCGAGTTCCCTGATTATTTGTTATCTTTGCATTGTGTTTACCTAAACATAATATAACAACAAACATGGAAACAAAAATCCCCTACAAGATTTATCTTGAAGAAAATGAAGTGCCAACAAAGTGGTACAACGTACGTGCAGACATGAAGGTAAAACCTGCTCCGCTGATTAACCCCGGAACAGGTCAGCCTCTTACCATAGAGGACATGAACCCCATCTTCTGCGAAGAGCTGAACAAACAGGAGTTGGACAACGATACCCGTTGGTTTGACATTCCCGAGGAGGTACAGCAGTTCTACCGTATGTTCCGCCCCTCTCCCCTTGTTCATGCAGAATTCCTTGAGAAGGCTTTGGGTACTCCCGCCAAGATTTTCTATAAGTTTGAAGGCAACAACACCTCTGGCTCACACAAACTGAACTCTGCTGTTGCACAGGCTTACTATGCCAAGGCTCAGGGCCTTAAGGGTGTAACTACCGAGACTGGTGCCGGACAATGGGGTACTGCCCTCTCCATGGCTACACAGTTCTTTGGCATTGACTGTAAGGTATATATGGTGAAGTGCTCATACGAGCAGAAGCCTTTCCGTCGTGAGGTTATCCGTACCTATGGTGCTGACATCATCCCCTCTCCCTCAATGACAACACAGGTAGGTAAGAAGATCAATGCTGAGCATCCCGGAACTACCGGTTCATTAGGTTGTGCCATCTCTGAGGCTGTAGAAACGGCTGTCACCAACGAGGGTTACCGCTACGTACTCGGTTCGGTACTGAACCAGGTACTGCTGCACCAGACAGTTATTGGTCTTGAGGCTCAGACAGCCCTGAAGAAGTACAACATTAAGCCCGATATCCTCATCGGCTGTACAGGTGGTGGTTCAAACCTCGGTGGTTTTGCTTCTCCCTTCATCGGCGAGATGCTTCGTGGCGAGGCCAACTACAAGATTATCGGTGCTGAGCCCGCTTCATGCCCCTCATTCACACGTGGTGTCTACGCATACGATTTCTGCGATACCGGTATGATCTGTCCTTTGGCAAAGATGTATACCGTTGGTAGCCAGTTCATTCCTAGTGCCAACCATGCTGGTGGTCTTCGTTTCCACGGTATGTCACCCATCCTCTCAGAGCTCTATCACCAGGGCGTATTCGAGGCACGTGCATATGAGCAGACCCAGGTATTCGAGGCTGCCGAGATCTTCGCAAAGGCTGAAGGTATCCTGCCCGCTCCCGAGTCAAGCCACGCTATCCGTTGTGCTATCGACGAGGCGCTGAAGTGCAAGGAGACCGGCGAGGAGAAGGTTATCGTATTCAACCTCTCAGGCACAGGCTATTTCGACCTCGTAGCATACGGACAGTTCAATGATGGCACGATGACCGACGTCATCCCTTCTGACTCCGTTATCCAGGAGGCTCTCTCAAAGCTTCCCAAGGTTCCCGGAATGGAATAATCGTGCATAAAGTATGTCTATTACGCCCACAATACTGCCCCTGTGATTCCTTAATTGCATCGCGGAACCATCGCGGATCCTTCGCAGAATCATCGCGGAGATGCCAAGATTGCATTAGGACACTACATAGACAGATTGTAAACAGAATATAGACAGAATATAGACGGATTATAAAGGAAAGATAAAGGGTTGGTAAAGGGTTTGAAACCCCTTTGCCAACCCTTCACCTTACTCCTCCAGCGCACCAACGATGTCCTTTACACGCTGGAAACCGTGACGTTCCAGATAATCATTGATTCCCTGTGCCACTTTGACGGTAATTGCGGGGTCAAGGAAGTTGGCCGTACCAATCTCAATAGCAGATGCACCAGCCAGCAGGAATTCTATGGCATCTGTGGCAGAAGAGATGCCACCCAGACCTACCACAGGGATATTGACTGCATGTGCCACCTGATATACCATACGCAAGGCTACAGGCTTCACGGCAGGACCACTCAAACCACCCGTACCGATAGACAAGAGTTTCTTGCGACGCTCAGCATCAATAGCCATACCCATCAGGGTATTAATCAGACTGACAGCATCTGCACCTGCATCCTGCACGGCCAAGGCAATATCAGTAATGCTAGTTACATTGGGTGAGAGTTTGACTATCAAAGTCTTAGGATATGCTTCACGCACAGCACGCACCACGGAGGCAGCACCCTCTGTAGTTGTACCGAAAGCCATACCACCATGCTTGACATTGGGGCAAGAGATATTGAGTTCAATGGCAGGAATCTGCTCCAGCTCAGCAATACGTGCAGCACATTCGGCATAATCCTCGGGGGAATTGCCGCTGACGTTGACAATCATATTCGTCTGGATATCCTTGATCTGAGGATAGATATGCTCACAAAAGTAATCTACACCCTTATTCTGCAAACCAACACAATTGAGCATACCCTGGGCCGTCTCTGCCATACGTGGATAGGCATTGCCCTGACGGGGATGAAGGGTAGTACCCTTGACAATAATACCGCCAATCTGAGAGAGATCAACGAAATCAGCAAACTCCAGGCCATAACCAAAGGTGCCTGAAGCGGTCATCACAGGGTTCTTGAGGTTCAAAGAACCAATATTCACACTTAAATCTGCCATTTCAAATCATTGATATTAAATACGGGACCTTCAGTACATACACACACATGGCCATGCTCGGCTGTGTCCTCAACACAACATAGGCAGGCTCCCACTCCACAGGCCATCTTATTCTCCAACGACACCTCGCAAGGTATACCTACCTGACGAGCATAACGGGCAACGCTGACCATCATAGGTTTGGGGCCACAAGTAGCGATGCGAGTGAATTTCTCGCGCTGGAGTAAGGAATGCTGGGTAACAAATCCCTTCTCACCATACGAAGCATCCTCAGTAGTGACATAGACCTCTCCGTACTGCTCAAATAAGGGCAACTGAAGGAGGTCACCCTTGCTGCGCGCTCCAATAAGGAATGTGGGACGATAACCGAGCTTTGACAGCCATGCACCTGCATACAAAAGTGGAGCAGCACCTACACCACCACCAACCAGCAGAATCCTCTCCGCCGAAGAAGGTGTACAGGGGACAATTGGCAAAGTAAAGCCGTTACCGAGGGGAAAAACCACGTTGAGTTGATCACCCACATGCAACTTACCCAACTGACGTGTACCATCACCCACTAACTGTACAAGAAACCATATCTCATTTTTCTCCACATCCACGAAATGAATGGAAATGGGGCGACGAAGGAAGGTGGTAGGGCTTCCATCAACACGAATTTGGGCAAACTGACCAGGCACCATGTCTGGCAAAGGAGCATTCTTGTCGGTAAGTTTTAGCAGAACATAGCGTTCATGTGGACGTTCTACAGCTGTTACCGTGAGGTCCAGAATATATTTCTTCATGATCTAAGTATATTTCTTGCACAAAGATAGTAAAATCTACGAAAAGACGCAAAGAAAACCACGAAGAAATGCATCAAGAGACTGACACTTACTCTAAAGCACGTACCAATCTCTATATACCTTATTTAATAAGTATTATATGTTTCCCTTGAACACTTCGTAGGTGCCATCATCAAAGAAAATACGGATTTCTGCTATCTTACGAGGCTTAGTGTCAAGTTTTTTCAATAAATCTAGAGGGATTTGTGGTTGTACAGAGGCAGATTGGGGTGCATCAAGGGAGGTAGCACCCATAGTACCCATCTTAGATGAATATCCATGAACAGGAACACTTGAAGCCGAACCTTCCATATCAGGAAAGTTGAAGCCAGGTGTACTTGTATCAAAAGATTGATAGGATGAATCCGTAGAGTTATTGCTATCTGACGCAGTAGATGCATCAGAATGATCAGAGGAAACCATCATCTCTCCGTCACCAAACAGCAGCCAAGACATGTTCAAATCTGGGAAATGTTGGTGTAGCGCCTCGGCATGCTTTAAGGTGGGAGAAGTACGTCCGGTAAAAATGCTTGACAACGATGCAGGAGCTATTCCCGTAGCTCTGGAGAACTCTTGCTGGTTCATACCCTCATGAAGCATTATTTTTTGTATCCTATCTTTCATTGTACTGATCAACTATGTTACAGGGGTACCCCTATTAATTTTTATATTTGCAGTGCAAAGATAACGAAAAAGGGAATACAAAACAAGAATTAGGAATCAAAAACTACATCACAATTTGATATTATATATTTGGATATTGAAATATAGATTTCTATATCGTTTTGTATACACCCATTCATTTTTGATTTGAATATTGAAATATGCACAAAAAAACATATTAAAGTAATTACTTTATCAAAACATGTATAAAATATTGGTTTTATGCGCGTTAAACCATACAGAAAAGGAAAAATGAATACTAAAGCAGGGATTATTCATTCACGGCATGTAAAACAAAGTTCGGATAGTTTAATAAAAAGTTGTATGTAGTTGATTTTAAATGCGTTTAATCATTAAAAACAATATGAATAATTATATTATACACGTTTTGACAATTTGGTTCTTGATATCAAAATCAACAATCTTAAAATTAATAATATGGATAAATGGTCTCTTCTGTCGATTTGATTTTTGATATTAAATGTAGGTTTTAAAACTCAAAATCCGAATCCGAACAAGAACCAAAATGCTAATTAATGTAAATTCAAATTTCTCGGAAAGCGGAAATGGCGAGATTTTGAATGCGTAGATTATTCTGCACCACAGACAGGAACGCGCCATTCTACGCGATTCTCAGCGATTAGAAAAGGCAAAAAAATGCTTGAAACCTTAGAAAAACCTATATATTTCGCGCTTTTTAGATAATAAAGGAAAGTGTGCAAAATAGAAAAAAAGAAGCCCCAAAATGGGACTTCTTAATGTAGAATAAAGAAAATTAGTTCTTTTAAAAGATCTCCTGGAGCAGTTCTACACCCTCCTACTCCCTTAGATTTTGCGTCAGTACTTCTAATTTCTGACAAGATTTGAATTACCTTATTTCCGGAGTACTTCTGCATGGCTGGCAGGATGGCCTGACGAATTTGCCAAGGACTCTTTCCCAGCCAGGCTGCAATTCCATTCTCGTCACGCTGTGGTGCATAATAAGCCTGCATGACATCTGAAAAAAATCCAAACAAAGATGCTAGAACAGGAGGAAGAGCAAAAGAGCGAGGATTACTGTTAAAATAATTCACAATACGATTTGCCTTCAGCACATCACGTGCCGCGAGAGCGTTCTGCAATTCAAAACTATTATAGTCCTTACTCATTCCTGTCAGTTCTTCGACCAAAGCTGGAGTGATGCGCGTCTCCCCTACTGGCGTCGCTAGCAACAGTTTGTCCATCTCGCTGGAGAGTCGCGCCAAATCGCTACCTACAAATTCGCAGAGCATTTGAGACGCTTGTGGATCGATATCCATCTTCTTTCCTTTCAGATAGATGCTAACAAAGCCAGGAAGCTGAGAATCGTATAGTTTCTTAGACTCGTACAACACACCTATTCTCTTCACTTCTTGAGCCAAAGCGCGTCTCGAGTCCAGTTTTCCGTGTTTATGACACACCACAAGGATGGTAGTGGGGTTGAAATGCTGTGCATAGGCAGCCAGGTTTTCCCTGTCGTCCATTTGCTGCGCTTCTCGTAGCAGCACGACACGATGTTCGGCCATCATAGGAAGTCCCTGAGCGTACTGTATGACTTGATTAGCACTCGTTTCGCCACCATACATCACATCCAGATTAAAGTCGCGCTCGTCTTCCTTGAGCGCCTTTTCCACAATCAACTGACTCAATCTGTCGATGTAGAAGTCCTCCTCGCCCATCAGATAATAGATGGGCTTGAAATTGCCCGCTTTTACATCACGGACAATCTCTTCGTATGTAGGTCCTGCTGTTTTTGCTGCCATAATACCTTATTATATATGTTATGAGAGTGAGAGTTAAGAGTTAAGAGTTGAGAGATGAGAGTTGAGAGATGAGAGTTGAGGGAGAAGATGACTACCAGTCGTATTTTAGGTGACGAACGGTTCTGTTGTTCTCCATAATCTTCTGAATTGCCACAATGCCCATCTCTACGTGCTGATTGACATAGTTGGTGGTTACTACGCGGTCACTCTCGCTCGTTTTCACGCCCTCTGGAGTCATAGGATTATCGGAAACAAGCAACAAAGCACCCATAGGTATGTGATTATAGAATCCACAGGTAAAGAGCGTAGCCGTCTCCATATCCACGCCCATTGCGCGCGTTTTCAACAGATACTGCTTAAATTCCTCATCGTGCTCCCAAATACGGCGGTTAGTGGTATATATAGTGCCAGTCCAATAGTCTCTATGGAGGTCACGTATAGCAGAAGAAACGGCACGCTGCAACATAAAGGCAGGCAAAGCCGGCACTTCAGGTGGGTAGTAGTCATTGCTGGTACCTTCACCACGGATAGCAGCCAGAGGCAGAATGAAGTCACCCAGTTGAGTCTTATGCGAGATGCCTCCACACTTTCCCAGAAACAGGCAAGCCTTAGGTTCTATTGCAGATAGCAAGTCCATAATAATGGCAGCATTGGGGCTTCCCATGCCAAAATTGATGATGGTAATGTCACCAGCCGTTGCCATACGCATATTGGCTGTATAGCCAGGATGAGGCAACTCAAACTTGTCACAGAACAAGTCTACATAGTTATTGAAGTTTGTAAGCAGGATATACTTACCAAAGTCCTCCAAGGGGTGCTGAGTATACCTCGGCAGCCAATTTTCTACGATTTCTTGCTTTGTTTTCATCTTTTTTATCTACTTTTGCAGACAAAAGTACGAATAATTGCGAGAAATGCCAAATAATACGAACAAAACTTCTGTCCTGAACCTTCCAGAAGCCTCACTCAGCATTAAGCAGAACGAAGGCAAGCAGCAGGTATTTGACATTCTGCGCAGAAGGTATGTTGCCCTGACGGCAGAAGAGTGGGTTCGCCAGCATTTCATCCACTACCTTATTCATTACAAGGGGTATCCAGCAGCCTTATTGGGCAACGAAGTACCCCTGAAAGTTGGTCCCCTACAGAAGCGTTGTGATAGCGTATTGTATGGCAAAGACACCAAACCGGTAATGATTCTGGAATACAAAGCCTCTCATATCAGCATTACCCAGAAAGCCTTTGACCAGATTTGTCGCTACAACATTACAATGCGTGTCCCCTACCTCATCGTCAGTAACGGTCTGCAACATTATTGTTGCCATGTAGATTACGAAAAGGGCACATACAGTTTCCTAACCGATGTGCCCTCGTATGAAGAACTTGACCTATAAGTGGGTCAGTTTTTTCGCCTGAAGACTTTTTATCCTTCCTTCTTAGTGCTGCGTACGCTACGACGACGCTTTGGCTTCTCCTCTGTGGGCTTGTCAATCTGAACACCAGCCAACTCGGGATCAATCAAGATACGACCACAATATTCGCATAC
>DCIS01000113.1:10447-37244 GCA_002317475.1 Prevotellaceae bacterium UBA1720
TTCCAGGTTCTTTGCCTTCTCACGAAGCTTCTCCTCCTCTGACTTTGTCTCAGAGATGATATCCTCCAGCTCATTCTTCTTCAATTCCAGATCCTCACGACGATCGCCTACCATCAAGGTAAAGCCATCAGCCTCACGAGTAACCTTCTCAATGTTCTCCTGAGCCTCCTTGATCTTCTTGTCGTTCAGTTGGTTATCCAACTCGCTATACTCAATTTCCTTGGTCAGAGAATCATACTCTCGGTTGTTGCGAACATTGTTCAGTTGCTCTCTGTAACGGGCAATATCCAAGTTATTCTTCTCGATTGCAGCACGACGGTTGCTTACCTCCTTCTGCATATCCTCAACCTGAGCACGCATTCTGGCTACACGGGTAGTAAGACCTTCGATTTCATCTTCAAGGTCCTGAACCTCAAGGGGCAACTCACCACGCAATGTCTTGATCTTGTCGATCTCGCTCAACATGGTCTGCAGGTCAAACAGATTCTTCAGTTTGGTCTCAATAGACAATTCTGATGGGTCTTTAGCTTTTTCTCTTGCCATTTTGATATAAATTTAATAATGATTGTTTTCTATAGATATTTTATGGGGTTCGTGTTGATTCTTGTCACAAAAACAGGTAACTCGGGAGCTTTTTCCTCCAACAGAGTACGCATAATTTCCATCGTGTACTGCTCGCTCTGGTAGTGTCCCAGCACACCTATCTGAATGCGTTGTTCTGAACCGAAATACTGGTGATAATGCATTTCTCCCGTAAGGAAAGCATCAGCCTCCAGACGCAAGGCATCCTCCAGCACGAAGTCTCCAGCACCACCACACAGCGCCACACTCTGAATGGGACGACTGAGGGGTTCATTGTGCATCAGCACGTCAACATGGAATACCTCTTTCACCCAAGCCAGGAACTGGGAAGCCTTCATTGGGACGGGTAGATAACCTATCACGCCCGAACCAGCCTTCACCATTCTCTCCTTGCCGTTTTCCATCACCTTGACCTTGTGTGCATTAATCATTTGCACATCCATCAAGCTCAGTTTCTCGGCAATCTTGTAGTTGACTCCGTCCTCAGCGTTATCGAGGTTTGTGTGAGCAGAATAGATGGCAATATCATTCTGCACAGCCATACGTACCACACGTTCCACCTGGGTATTGTCCGTGAGCGTACGCAAGGGACGGAAGAGTAGCGGATGGTGTGAAATCACCACATTACAGCCCAACGAGATGGCCTCTTGCATCACTTCCTCGGTGACGTCAAGACACAATAAAGCCCCTGATGCTTCCGCCTCTGTCAATCCCACTTGCAAGCCAGCATTATCATAGCTTTCTTGCAGGGGCAGGGGCGCGAAATGCTCAAGGGCGCATACGATATCCTTAATCTTCACGCTTCGCAGATTATTTTAGGGTGGCAAAGTTAGGTATTTCTCATGAAATAAACAAATAATAGACGCAATATCTTACCCTTTATGGGATGTTTGGCATAGCAGGGAGTAATAATCCGCTCTTCAGAGAGTGACATTTGGCTCACCACGAAGTGACATTTGGTTCACCACGAAGTGACATTTGGCTTACCACGAAGTGGCATTTGGCTACTTTAGGCCCTCCAACCTCATGATACTGTCCAATTGGCGAGCAAAAGCATCACGCTGGTCAACTTGATCAAACTGCTGTAGGATCTGGTTCATCCTCTTCTTCTTTTTCTTCTTCTTTCGCTCCGCAAAGCCAAAGGGGTGCAAGATGTAATCCATCGTACCTGGAGCCACCTTGTTCAGCACATCACCCAGGGTTACCTGTTTGGGACCGCCATTGCGTTTCAGACTTTGACTTATGGCATCTTTCACCGGTGCAACACGTAATGAGTCACCCATTACCGTCAATTCTCTTAGCGTATCAACCATAGCCGTATCACGTAAGATGCTGTCCTGCATGATAATGGGAGATATAGGTGCAGACATGGGCACCATAGCCTCGGCTCCTACAACCACAATCACAACACCTAACAGGCAAGTACGTCTAATACGAGGAAGATGATTCACAGGTCGATTACCTTATATTTTGACAGTCAACAGTTTACTATGGTAAGACACTCAACTTACTTTACATCAAGCACTTCTTTTGCGAAGGGTGTCAGCAGACTGCCGGCATCCTTCAAGGGGATAACCACCGTTGGCATACCTGCCGCATAGCATGCTATCTCATATTGCTGGTAGCAGAAAACTATACCTTTGTCAGTTACCCAGGGGGCGGTGGCAGGCTTTGGAAGATAATCCACTGAGTATGAAGAATCCATCATCAGCATTTCCGCCAGCGAGTCGTCAGAAGAAACCTCAAAATACTTCTTCAGTCCATCTTTTAGAAGTGCCTGAAGAGGGCTCTCACCATCCTTATCCAGTATCATATTGCTACCGAAGACCTTTCCGTCACTCTTGCGGAATGTTGCCCCCATAGCCGTTGCGCCACCGTGAGCTGCACCTACTGGGTTCACGTAAGTATTCAGGATGTATGTCACCACCTTGGGAGTCTCATAGACCTTCTTCACTTCAATCTGCTTGTATTCCATCTCGTCCACCTCGGCCTGCAACTGTTTCATCAAGGCGTCAGTATCTTTCAAATCACCCTGATACGAACTACCCAGGTTCTCAATCACCCACTCCATGATGGCACGTGCCAGGACGGGATTCTGATCGAACGAGGGAGCCTCAATGCTGGCTTCCAGTCCTATCAGATAATCTCCCAGGAACCCTTCTTCCTTACAATTCTCCGTGGATTTCAGAGTAAACGTATTTGACACTAAAGTATCTGATTCACAGACCTCAACACTATCTTTTGCATCGGTATCCGTTGCGCCAGACTTACCATTACATGATGCCAAGCCTGCAATCACCAATACGGTGGCACAAGCCACCCCACATTTGCCCGTAAACTTTTTCATATCTATGTTCTTCAACGTGATTTCTTTCGCAAAAGTAGACAAAATCCCCCTACTCAACAAACAAATGAGGAAAAATGTAGTAGCAAATCTTGTCTCTTTAAGAATATTTTGCGACCTTTGCACACATATTAACAGTAATTAATGAAGGTATGGCATTAGTTTTTACCAACACCACATCTACCATAGACGACCTGACCAAGCAGATTCGTTTCACGGAAGAAGCTGGTCCTGAGATAACTCAGTTGCGCATCACTCATCTGCCGGCCGAATGGTATCCCCAAAGTGCCGTTCAGCTGACCTGGCCCCACAAGGATACTGACTGGGCACCCATCCTGGAGGAGGTGGAGACTTGCTATATCCGCATGGCCATAGAGATTGCCTCTCGCGAACGACTCATTATCGTCACGCCCGAACCAGAACATGTCGACAAACTGCTCCATACCCACTTGCCCTCCAATGCTCTGGCCAACATCTCACTCCACCAAATGCCCACCAACGACACCTGGGCACGCGACCACGGCTTCATCACCCTGCTGGGCGAGACAGAGCCCATACTGCTTGATTTTCAGTTCAATGGTTGGGGGGAGAAGTTTGAGGCCTCGCTGGACAATGAGATCTGTCGCCACATGGCCGAGCAACATATATTAAGAGGTAACTACGAGGACCACCTGGACTTTGTCCTGGAGGGTGGCAGTATTGAGAGTGATGGTAGAGGCACCATCCTCACCACAAGCCAATGCCTTTTGGCCCCTCACCGCAACCAGCCTCTCTCACAGGCCGACATCGAGGAGCGACTCCTTCTCGCCCTTCATGCCAAGCGCATCCTGTGGTTGGACCATGGCTATTTGGCTGGAGATGACACAGATAGCCATGTTGACACACTGGCTCGCCTCTGCCCCAACAACACGATTGCCTATGTGCAATGCCTAGACCGCGAGGACGAACATTACGAGGAACTGCATCTCATGGAGGAGCAACTCAAGACCTTCCTCACCCTCGAGGGCGAACCCTACCGCCTCATACCCCTACCCATGGGACCTGTTCGCTATGGCGAGGACGGCGAGCGCCTGCCTTCCACTTATGCCAATTTCCTCATCATGAACAGTGCCGTACTGATGCCTACCTATGGCGACGCAGATCTCGACGAACAGGCACAGCGTCAACTCCAGAAGGCATTCCCCAAGCACGAGATTGTAGGCATTGACTGCCAGGTACTTATCCGCCAGCACGGTTCCCTGCATTGCTGCACCATGCAATTCCCCGTGGGAAGCTTGAAGGAATGATAGAAGGAGGGAATAAAGAGGAAAAATGATAGAACAAAAGAGGGGAAAACAAAGAAAACAGGAAAAACAATGAAAGTAGGAATCATACAACAGAGCTGTACTTCAGATGTACAGGCAAACATGGAAAAGCTGGCAAGGAACATTGCCGACGTAGCCAGTCGTGGAGCGGAATTGATTGTGCTGCAGGAATTGCACAACAGCCTCTATTTCTGCCAGGTTGAGAGTGTGGACAACTGCGGACTGGCCGAACCCATCCCTGGTCCCTCAACCCAGTTCTATGGCGAGATTGCCCGCAAGCATGGCATCGTGCTCGTCACCTCGCTCTATGAGCGCCGTGCTCCAGGCCTCTACCACAATACGGCTGTTGTCTTTGAGAAGGATGGCACCATTGCCGGCAAATACCGCAAGATGCACATTCCTGACGATCCAGCCTACTACGAGAAATTCTACTTCACGCCTGGAGACATTGGTTTTCAGCCCATTGACACCAGTGTGGGACGACTTGGCGTACAGGTTTGCTGGGACCAGTGGTACCCAGAAGGAGCCCGCCTCATGGCCCTTGCCGGAGCAGAGATACTCATCTACCCCACCGCTATCGGTTACGAGAGCAGCGATACCCCTGAGGAACAGGAGCGCCAGCGTGGCGCATGGCAGACGGTTCAGCGTGGCCATGCCGTGGCCAATGGTTTGCCCGTCGTGACGGTCAATCGTGTAGGTCACGAGCCTGACCCTTCAGGTCAGACCAACGGTATACAGTTCTGGGGAACCAGTTTCGTGGCTGGTCCACAGGGCGAATTGCTCTATGAAGGCAACAAGGACAAGGAGGAGAATGTTGTCGTGGAAGTAGATATGAAGCGATGCGAGCAGGTGCGCCGCTGGTGGCCTTTCCTGCGTGACCGCCGCATCGAATGCTTCGGTGGCCTCACCAAACGCTTTTTGGACTAGGAGGGCCTAGGAATATCTAGGAGGACTAGGAAGTCCTAGGAAAACCTAGGAAGACCTAGGAAAACCTAGGAGGGCCTAGGAGGAGCTAGGAGATCCTAGGGAATACCTAGGAAAACTTCAAATATATCAGCTTTTGTTCGTTACTATTCCCTATAGTACACCCTTTTTACACGAGGAGAGATGCCCGTGAGGATTTCATAGGGAATGGTACCCACCACATCCGACAGGATGCTGACGGGAAGGTCGTTGCCGAAAATAATGGCCATGTCACCTTCCTGGCAATCAATGTCGGTGACATCCACCATACACACATCCATACAGATATTGCCCACGTAGGGCGCTTTCTTTCCATTAATCAGGCAATAGGCATGACCGTTGCCAAGGTGGCGGTCCAGACCGTCAGCATACCCGATGGGCAGCGAGGCCACACGACTGTCACGCGTCATCATGCCGCGACGGCTGTATCCCACCGTCTCGCCGGCAGGCACATCGTGTATCTGAAGGATGGTGGTGCGCAGGGTACTGACATTGTGGATGGGTTGGTTGTCGCGGGGATTGATGCCATAAAGTCCCAACCCCAGGCGCACCATATCCAGTTGACGTTCAGGGAAATGCTCTATGCCGGCACTGTTGCAGATATGGCGCAGAATGCGATGCTGGAAGGCATCCTGAAGCAGGCTGCTACCGTGCAGGAAGAGTTCATATTGATGCTCCGAGAACGTATCAAACTCATCAGCATCGCTGCCCACGAAATGCGAGAAGACGCTGCGTGGCAGGATAGCATCCTGATGCTGGAATCGGTCGATCAGTTCGGGCATATCCTTCACTGGATCAAACCCCATGCGATGCATACCCGTGTCGAGTTTCACATGCACAGGGAAACCGGTAACGCCCTCACGTTCAGCCTCTTTGACCAGAGCATCCATCAGTCGGAAACTATACATCTCCGGCTCCAGATTATAGCGGAAGAGCGTGCGGAAGCTGGTCATCTCGGGGTTCATGATGATGATACCGGCGGTTATGCCTGCCCTTCTGAGTTCCACTCCCTCGTCGGCCACAGCCACAGCCAGATAGTCCACACCGGCATCCTGCAGCATACGTGCTATCTCCACGCTGCCCACGCCATACCCAGAGGCCTTGATCATACACACCATCTTCGTCTCGGGGCGAAGGAAGGCACGGTAATAATCCAGATTGGCCTTCATCGCGCTGAGGTCCACCTCCAGGATAGTCTCGTGTACACGCATCTCCATACGCTCCGTGACATTCTCGAAGTGGAAATGACGCTGACCCTTGATCAGCACCACCTCATCCTCCATCTCATCGCAGACGGAGCTCTGGAGCAATGCCTCTGTTGAGGGAAAGAAGAGACACTCTATACCCTCTCGCTCGAACAAGGTGGCCGAAGCACACAATTGCTGACCTACACCCACAAAGCGACTGATGCCACGATGCTCCACGAGCGTGGCTACATAGGTATAGAGCTGATCTGCGGGCATACCGTTCTGCTCGATATCGCTGAGGATGAGGGTATGGCGGCGCTTGTTGGCATCGGGACGGCGGCTCATGAAGTCAAGGGCGATATCCAGACTGCCCAGGTCGCTGTTGTAACTGTCATTGATCAGCGTGCAGCCATGCCTGCCCTCCTTCACTTCCAGTCGCATGGCGATGGGTTGCAGGGCATCCAGACGTTGCTGGATAACCTCGTCCGTTATGCCCAGATAGCGACAAAGGGCGGTGCAGAGGGCGGTGTTGACACTCAGCACATCATTACCCTCCACCTGTACAGGCATTAGTTTGCCGCGGAAGTCGCAAGCCTCGATGCACCTCTTGATGCAATCGTCATTCTCCGGGAAGAACAGCACCTCAGCATCACTGAAGAGCTGGAGTTTCTCCATGCACTTCTGCTCCATGGACTCAAAATTCTCCTGATGGGCATCGCCAAGACTGGTGAAAACACCTATCGTAGGCTGAACGATGCGTTGCAGCGATTCCATCTCTCCGGGCAGGGAAATGCCGGCCTCGATGATGGCTATCTCGGTATGCCCACTTATGGCCCATACACTCAAGGGGACACCAATCTGCGAATTATAGCTCCTTGGACTGCGCGTCACGGCATAGTCGGCAGAGAGCATCTGATAGAGCCACTCCTTGACGGTGGTCTTGCCATTGCTGCCGGTGATACCGATCACGGGGATGTTGTAGCGCTCGCGATGGCGCTCAGCCAGGCGCTGCAAGGCACTCAGCGTATCGCCTACCACCAGGAACGATGCCCCGGGATAGTCGCCCTTAGGCACCTCGTTCACTACGAAGGCCCGGACTCCGTTGCGGTAGAGCTGGGGCACAAAACGATGACCGTCACCCCTTGGGGTAACGATGGCAAAAAACAGCGTCTCACCGGGGAAACAGAGGGAGCGACTGTCCGTCAGGAGCCAGTTGACGCTCACCATCTCCTCGCCCACCATCTGGGCGCCTATCAGGGTTGCTATGTTATTGGTCGTGTACACTTCTCGAATTGAAAATTGAAAATTGAAAAATAAAAGTTGTGGCAAACGAGGAAGTTGAAAATGAGGAAATTAAGACGATACGGTATATCACTTTTCCTCCTCCAAACTCCTCCACCTTTCCCAGATGACCTCTACGGCTTCGGGCGAAGGGTGGACGCCATCAGGGGCATAATAGCGATAGTCTCGCAGTTCGTCCATCATGATCTCGTAGGCGGGGAAATACTTACATCGCGTTGGATAGGCCCTTACCACCTCGTCCACGGCCAGCAGCAGTACGGCCTTGCTCAACTGACTGCCATGCAAGCCATATTTCTTGTACCGGTAGGGACTGACGGTGAAGGTAATCCCCAGGCCGGGGTTGACCCTCATTACCTCGTCCACAACGTCTTTCAGGGCTTGCGTCACCTCATGGAGAGGTGCACGGTACTCCTCGAAGAGCCTGTCGGGCTGACGCTGGCAGTTGGTCACCACCATGCCGTCCTCCTTTAGCCGGTAGCAGACATTCGTGCCTAAGGTCACGATCAGGTGGTCGGCCTCGCGCAGGGTTTGTCCCAGAGCCTTCAGCCGCTCACCGACCAAGTGGCGCGTGCCTTCCTCTGTCGGGGTACGGAAGGTGGTGTTGGCCCACCAGCATCGCCACTCGTCATCGGCATGGAACACGGGCAGCCGTCCCTCATCATCGTGCAGGGCGCCTCGGATGGTCTGCAGGATGCTGAAGGGGTTGTACAGGGTGCCAAGAGGATTGGACATTACCTCCCACCCCTCAGCAGTCAGTTTTTCACCCATATACTGGGCAAAACACGAACCGAGCAAGATATATTTTTCAGTATTTTCCACTTGACCATTGGCCCTGAAATGGCACAAACCATTCTGCCGACCTACACCTTATTTATATAATTATGCGGCATGATGTCGCATTTTCATTGCAAAATTACACAAACTTTGGCGATTTTGTCGTATCTTTGCACAAATTATTTTGCCCGATGAGTGATAAAAACACACAATCACTGCTGGAAAACATAGAATTCCCAAACGATTTGCGACGCCTTCCCTTGGAGTCGTTGCCTCAGCTTTGTGACGAACTGAGGGCTTGTATTATCAAGGAACTGAGCGATAACCCCGGCCATTTTGCCTCGTCTCTGGGCGTGGTGGAACTGACCGTGGCCCTGCACTACGTCTTCAATACTCCGCTGGACCGCATCGTCTGGGATGTGGGACATCAAGCCTATGGTCATAAGATATTGACGGGTCGCCGTCACGACTTCCACACCAACCGCAAGCTGGGTGGCATCCGTCCCTTCCCCTCACCTCAGGAAAGCGAATACGACACCTTCACCTCCGGTCACGCCTCGAACAGCATCTCCGCTGCGCTGGGTATGGCGGTGGCTGCACAGCAGAAGCATGAGCAGCGCAAGGTGGTGGCTGTCATTGGCGACGGTTCGATGACAGGCGGACTGGCCTTCGAAGGTCTGAACAATGCCGCCAGCACCCCCAACGACCTGCTGATCATACTCAACGACAACAACATGAGCATCGACCGCAGCGTCGGCGGAATGAAGCACTACCTGCACAGCCTGCACACCAGCAGCACCTACAACAACTGGCGCTATCGTGCCTCACAGCGTCTGACCCAGTGGGGATGGATGACCGAAGAGCGCAAGAAGCAGATCATCAGTTTCAACAATGCCCTCAAGGCCCTGCTCAACAATCAGCAGAACATCTTCGAGGGTATGCATATACGTTACTTCGGCCCTACTGACGGCCACGATGTCATCGAACTGGTACATACCCTGCAGCAGATCAAGGAGATGAAGGGCCCCAAGATCCTCCATCTGCACACGAAGAAGGGAAAGGGTTTCGAACCTGCCGAGAAGAATGCCACGAAGTATCATGCTCCCGGAAAGTTCAATCCCGAGACCGGTGAGATCCTGCGCAGCAACTGCGAGGGCATGCCCCCCAAATACCAGGATGTGTTTGGCAATACCCTGCTGGAACTGGCGCGCCAGAACTCACGCATCGTGGGCATCACACCCGCCATGCCTACGGGTTGCTCGCTGAACATCATGATGAACGAGATGCCCGAGCGCACCTTCGATGTGGGCATCGCCGAGGGCCACGCCGTGACCTTCTCCGCCGGACTGGCCACCGAGGGTCTGCAGCCCTTCTGCAATATCTATTCGGCCTTTGCCCAGCGTGCCTACGACAATATCATCCACGACGTTGCCATTGCCGGACTGCCCGTGGTATTCTGCTTCGACCGTGCCGGACTGGTTGGCGAGGATGGTCCTACCCACCACGGTGCCTTCGATATGGCAGCCCTCCGTCCCATCCCCGGACTGACCATCTGCTCGCCCATGAACGAGCACGAGCTGCGCCACATGATGTACACGGCCCAGTTGCCCGACCAGGGACCCTTCGTCATCCGCTATCCCCGAGGCAATGGTGTCCTCGTGGACTGGCAATGTCCCATGCAAAAACTGCCCATCGGAAAGGGTCGAAAACTGAAGGATGGACAGGGTTGCTGCGTGCTTTCTATCGGTCCGTTGGGCAATACGGTTGCCGAAGCCATCCCGAAGGCTGAGCAGCAGGCTCGCGAGGAAGGCAAGAGCCTTGAAGTGGCCCACTACGACATGCGTTTCCTCAAGCCCATCGACGAGGAAATCCTGCACCATGTAGGCCAGCATTTCTCCCACATCATCACCGTGGAGGATGGTGCCCGCATGGGTGGCCTGGGCAGCGCCGTTCTGGAGTTCATGGCCGACAACGGCTATACACCCCGCATCACCCGCCTGGGTCTGCCCGACTCGTTCATCGAGCACGGCACCGTTGCCCAGTTGCAGCATATCGCCGGCATCGACAAGGAAGCAATCATAGAGGCAATCCTCAGTTTGCCCTAATTGTCCATTTGCCCTAATTTTCAGTTTACCATTTTCCATTTTCAACCCGAGAAATGAAGATCATCATAGCAGGTGCAGGAGAGGTTGGTAGCCACTTGGCCCGACTCCTATCCAAAGAGAACCAGGATATCACGGTCATCGACGAGAGTGTGGAGAAGACCGAAAGGCTCATCTCGGCAGGCAACTATGACCTGCTGGCGCTCAACGTGGCACCCACCAGCATCCTGGGGATGCGCGAGGCTGGCGTTCAGTATGCCGACCTCTACATAGCCGTCACCCCCGACGAGACGCGCAATATCACCTGCGCCATGCTGGCCCACACGCTGGGAGCAAAGAAGACCGTTGCCCGTGTGGACAATTCGGAGTACATGCAGCCCCAGTCACAGGAGTTCTTCCATAAGATGGGTATCGACTCGGTCATCTACCCCGAGGAACTGGCAGCATGCGACATTCTGGACGGTCTGAAGCGCTCCTGGGCACGCCAATACTGGGAGGTGCATGGCGGAGCCCTGGTGATGCTGGGCGTGAAGTTGCGCGAGCAGGCCAAGATCCTCAACATCCCCCTCTTCACCCTCTGTCCCCCCGACTCGCCCTACCATGTGGTGGCCATCAAGCGTGGCGATGAGACCCTCATCCCCAATGGCCGCAGCGAACTGCTCCTCGGCGACATCGCCTACTTCATGACCACCAAGAAGTACATACCCTACATCCGCGAGATTGTGGGCAAGGACGACTATGCCGATGTGCAGAACGTGATGATTATGGGTGGTGGGCGAACCAGCGTGCACGTGGCCCAGAAGAAGCCCGACTATATGTCGATGAAGATCATCGAGCAGAGCGAGGCTCGCTGCCAGCGCCTCAACGACCTGCTGGAGAAGGACGAGGTGATGATCATCCAGGGCGACGGTCGTGACACGCAGTTGCTCATCGAGGAGGGAATCTACGACCATCAGGCCTTCTGCGCCTTGACGCCCGACACCGACACCAATATCCTGGCCTGCCTTGCCGCCAAGCGCCTGGGCATCCGCAAGACGGTGGCTATGGTGGAGAATATGGACTATGTCAGCATGGCCGAGCAAATGGATATCGGCACCATCATCAACAAGAAGACCATCGCCGCCAGCCACATCTATCAGATGATGCTCGATGCCGACGTGTCGAACGTGAAGTGCCTCACCATCGCCAATGCCGACGTGGCCGAGTTTACGGCAGCCGAGGGTTCGCCCATCACCGAGAAGCCCATCCGCGAGTTCCGCATGCCCGAAGGCATCACCCTCGGTGGTCTGGTGCGTGGCAAGGTGGGTATGCCCATCAGCGGTAACACGCAGGTGGAACCCGGTGATATCGTCGTGGTATTCTGCCGCTCACAGCTCATCAAGAAGCTCGACCACTATTTCAAGAAGCCGAGCTGCAATCCCATTGTCCGAGCAATAGAAAACGTCCTAAATTAAAAATAGGAAGGCCTAGGAAAACCTAGGAAGGCCTAGGAAATACCTAGGAAGGCCTAGGATGGCCTAGGAAAACCTAGGAAAGCCTAGGAAGGCCTAGGAAATACCTAGGAAGACCTAGGAAAGCCTAGGAGGGGCTAGCTCATTTTGCAATTTCCTTATCTGTTCCCTCAGCATCTCATATTCAGGTAGTTCCCGGTAAGACGCACTTTTCTTCAGCATCGACTCTACGGGGAAGACGCTATGCTGGTAGCACGAGAGTTCGTTCTGCCGTTGCTTCTCGTGGCACGCCATGCGGCTGATTTCATTCTCCCTCTCCCTCCTCAGTCGGCTGCAGACGGGCACCAGCAGGGGCATGATGGCCCCTTCGAACAAGGTGTGACCCTGCATGTACAGATAGCAGGAATCCGGTCTCACACCCAGACGTTTCAGGTCCTCCTTCATCCCGGCATAGGTCTTCTTTGCCTCCGGGAACTTCTGGTACAACTGGTTCTGGCAACTGTTCACACGCTGGCGCAGCCTTGTCAGCGTCTTCATGGGATTGAGCACATCCACGTCGTGCATCTTCACCACCTGGGCAAAGTCGGTCAGCGAGAATTCCTTGTACCGGTCATAGCGGTAAGCCCAGACGCTCCACGCCAGCAAGGGCCAGATAATCAGGCTATATTCATGCATAAAGGCTGCCAGGTCTATCAGTTCGTGATCATTGAGCGTAGCCATCACGCAGGCTTCCCTCAGCCCCTCGGCGTAGCACTGGTAGTTCTCGATGGCATAGACCTGGGTGTGCACCACATAGGGGTTGTCCAGCATGGCAGAACTATGCTCCGTCGTGCCCTGCATCAGGTAGTCGTAGTCGGCATCCACGCAGGCTATCATGGCCTTGCCCAGCCTCCTGCCCTCAACGAGATTGGCCAGGGCAGACTTCTTGCCCCTCTGCAGCGAACGGTCGTGGGTGGGCAGCATCACCTCGAACTTCAGTTCGGGCGACTCAAACTCCTGCAGCACGCTCCTCCAGAACCACACGTCGTCATAGCTCTCCACATAGGCCGTCACCACCCTGCTCCCGTTCTTGGGTTTCAGGCGGTTGGCAGCATCGAGGTACTGCGAGTTCAGATGATCGGTCAGTTTGTTTGCCATGTGTGTTTTTCTTCCCCTTTAGGGGGTTGGAGTCTAATTCGTCACGATATCCTCGACGTCGGTCACGCAGTCCATCCATCCGTCCATGATGACGGCGGGAGAGTGCGTGGTGAGGATGATCTGGGCATTGGGATTAAGGTCGCGAACCAGTCCTACGAGCTTCTTCTGCCAGTCGATGTGCAGACTGATCTCCGGTTCATCCATGAACATCACATAGGGCTCGTTGTTCTGCACCAGGGCCGTGAGCAGGATGATGAGCATCTGCTTCTCGCCGCTCGACAGCTTGTAGGGCAGCAGTCGCTCGCCCATCTGCAGGAAGGCAATCTCGTTCGACTGGCGGTCAATCTGCTTGGCCGTCTCCTGGAACAGACTGTCCACGACGTCCTGGAAATGGCTTTTCTCGCGCGCAATCTCCTGTGCCTGCTGCTGGGCATCGGGGGCGTTGCTGGTGAAGAGTTGCACGATACGGTTGCTGGCATTCACCTGATAGTCCAGGTAGCGGCGCTGCAGCTGGTAGAGTTGCAGGTCCAACTCGCTGTTCAGCTGCATGTCAACGACCCTTTCCACCACCTCGCTCTGCACGAAGGGACGGTCGAAACTGCGTATCACGTCATACCTGACGGCGTCTGCCCCTTCGGGAGCGAACTGCAGTTTCACGCCCAGACGGTCGATGTCGGCCAGCGACTTGGCGCTGATGAGCGTCCTTACCACACGGTTCAGGATGGTGCTCTTGCCCACACCGTTTACACCGCTGAGGATGTTCACGTCAGGACGAAGGTCCCACTTCACGTGCCTTCTGCCGCTCCAGAGGGAGTCGATCTCGATACTTTTGATATATTCTGCAAACTGTGCCATGTCTTTCACGCTTTTGAATATGGGGTGGCTTTCTGGTCACATTCCATCAACCACAGACCCTCAACTTGGTAAGTGATACGCAAATTTACAACTTTATTCTGTATCCACAAATGTTTTTTTTGTAAATCTTACATAATATATTAAATAAAGGTGTTACCTTTGTGCTTGTCTATGAAACGAATCCTCGGCTTTACCCCCCGCTATCTGCTCGCAGCCATGCTGCTGACTGGCACCCTGAGCCTTCAGGCACAGCGTGAGGGCAGATTCTGGACTCACGGTCTGGGCAAGGCCATGAAAAGTTTCGACCAGTGGCTGGAAAAGGGGCAGCGATCGGGCATAGACACTACCTATCAGGATATTCCACAACTCAACCATCAGGTCTACCTGGGCACCTATGTCTACTGGCAGAACTACCAGATGCACCACCCCGTCTACATCTCCGACGGACTGCGCGACCTCTACCCCGACATGCAGACATGGAGCAGTTTCAATATCCATGCCCACACCCTGCAGGCCGAGATGGAGGTGGGTATAGACTGGAAGGGACTGGCCATCGAGATACCCATCCCCATCCGCAACAACTACCTCTGGAGCACCGGTCTGGCGAAGAACGGTTCGGTGTGGGGCTTCCGCATCCGCTACAAGAACCTGAAGCGCATGGACGGCTACAGCCATTTCAGCGGCGACCTGGAGTCGATGCCCACAGCGCCCACCGACCCCACGGACATCGAGGAGTTCTATGCCGACAAGTCCAACCCGCACGACCATAACGTGCGCATCTTCTACACCGAGGGCTACTACGTCCTCTGGCATCGCAAGTTCTCGCTCAGCGCCGGTCTCTACGGCGATATGGTGCAGAAGCGCAGCGCCGGCAGTCCCCTCTTCTACGTCAACTACTACCAGAGTTGCTACAGTGGACGTGATATCCTGATTGCCAATGCCGACAAATACCGCACACGCCAGGCATCCATCGGTGCAGGCTACGGTTACAACCTGTCACTGGACCAGGGAAAACTGGTGTTTCATGCCTCCGTCGTGCCCATGTTCTCGGTCTATAACATCCTCAAGCACGACAGCTATTACGACGGGCATACCGTATCACTCACAGGCCTCACTCCACAGGAGATCGTAGCCAAGTACTACCCCGCGGGCGAGACCAGTTTCTATGACGCTGCAGACAATGGCCATGCCCATTTCCGCGTCAACACCTTCGGACGCTTTGCAGCCAACTACCGTTACCATCGCTGCATCCTCTCCCTCCTGGCCAACTACCGCCTCTACGGCTACTCCAACAACAAGGGCTTCAGCATCCTGAATCAGGAAGCCGACTTTCAGTTCAATCTCGGATACTGTTTCTGAGAGGAAAGCCTAGGAGGAACTAGGAATACCTAGGAATACCTAGGAATACCTAGGAATACCTAGGAGGGCCTAGGAATGTCTAGGAAGACCTAGGAAGACCTAGGAAATTCTAGGAAATTCTAGGAAAACTAAAGCCTAGGAAAACTCTTTATTCTACGTTCTTGACGTACTCAACGGTGAGGCCCAGCAGATCGGCAATGGTCTCATCATCAATACCTTTCGAACGCATACGCGCAATGTGCTCCGCATTGGACATCGCACGACCTTCTGCACGCCCCTCTGCACGCCCCTCTGCACGACCCTCTGCACGCCCCTCTTTCTGGGCAGTAGAGATTACGTCGTTCTGCACCATTATCGCATCCAGATGCTTGTCGTAGGACAACTGTTCCTCGCGCGACATCTGCATGTACTGCAATTGCTGGCGTGCCTGCTGCAGACCGGGTGCCGTGGTGTCGTCCTTGATATGGCCTGAGCGCAGGTAGTCTATCCACTCCTCCAGGGGTGTGGTGGCAATCTGGTTGAACTCGTTGACGCGGATCAGGAAGTATTCGGGGAAGACCTGCTCGGGAGCCTTCATCTCGATGACGTCCTTCTCCTTGGTGGTGATCTGCAGGGTATCACCTGTGTGCACACCCTTGAAGGTGGTCTGGCCGTGGTAGAGGTAGTCTGCCCCCTTGCCCAGGTCGAAATAGAGGATGCTGATGCTGTACACCTTCTTCACCTTGTCATATTTCTCCCCCAGGTGGATATGCTCGATAATGGATTTTGCCACGCCGTACAGGATGCGCTCCAGATAGTACAGTTCCCTGGTCAGCTGAATCTCCACGATGATAATCTCCCCTTTCGAGTTCTTGGCCTTGATGTCCACGCGGTTGAACTTGTCGTCATCAGCCTCCTGATTACCCTCGCTCTCCAGGATCTCCTCAATATGCACTTCCTCATTCAGAAGAACCGTGATCAGTCCTTCCAGAACGCCGAAGTTTGCCTTATTCCGGAGCATCCTCTTGGCAGCCCAGTCAAAACGAACATACTTGTCTTTTGCCATATCCTAACTATTACGTACGTTTGTTGCCGACAAAGTTAAGTACTTTTTTTCTTATCTCCAAATTCTTGCTTGATTATTTCATAATAGGGTGCAAATGTCCACAAATAGCACACTTGCCAGGGGATGTGTAAGCATGGATTGCGTCATTTTTCTTACCTTTACGATCCGGAGGCAAAAGCTGGTTGGCATTTGCCTCACGAAAACGAAAAACATTAACATATATACATATATATATACTTATGAAAAAAAAGAAGTAAAAGACGATGCTCTTTGCATCCTTTTTAACGAGGCTATGAACTATGAAAAGAACAAGACGGCTTTGATCAACAGGCTGTATGATGTATACCATCTGGGGAGAAGCAATCTTTGTGGCATTTCCAAACACAAGAACCTACCCAAGAGACCTTCTGTACAGACGGCGTTTATGAAGGGACTACTGCAGTATCTTGAAGACAGAAGATGGGAGCAGAACCTATTAGGCGAGACAGAGAAAATGCGAAGGATAGACAGCGCCGTAAGAGGGGCTATGCTGCTATTTTTCGGCATTCAGTCGCACTACAATTATTAAAAACACGGGGAATTTAACAATTTCTGCAACAGCACGTCATAATTCCACATACCTTTGCAGCAGGTTCTTCGGGAGCGAGGTTTTTACTTTAACCTCTTAACCCCTTAACCTCTTAAACTTTTAACCTTTTAACCCCTTAAACCCTTACAGCGTATGGAAACAGTTTTTTTACTGAGAGTGTGGAAATGGGTGATCATCCTGGGATGGAACGCCGGAGTACATTATGTTAACAACAAGAGCGATGTTAGAGAGAAAGACTGACAGCGAGCGGTGGCAGTGGGCCAAGGAGCCGACACCGCAGACAGAGGGTCTCACACCGAGGCCAAGTGAGAGAACACAGGCACAGGGAAGGGCTTCGCCTGGCGCGATGCTGAGCCCCGAGGACCTGAGCGACGAGGAGGCCAAGCGAATACTGGACAGCCTCGAGCTGAACAGCGACAGGCGCGGGGTTTTCGCCGAGCGCATCTTCCCCTACCGACCGGGCTTCGGTTCGCACGGGGAATGGCGCAAGACTGTAGGCAGCTGGGTGGCCAACGACATCAAGACGGACCCCTATCTGCGACAGCGGATGTTCAACCTGGGCTGCGTGGCACGCAAGACGGGCTACAGCCATGAGATGCTGCTGACATTGGTAAAATATTATTACTACAAAGGAATAATCAAGCCACTCGCTTGAGTGACAATAATAACAACCAAACAAACAAAACAATCATGAGTCAATTGATTTTTCAAGCTACGTGCATCAACGCACGTCTGAAGGCACTGCAGGCCAGTGCAGAGTGTAAGAATCTGAGTGACAGCGACTACTGTACGCTGAGTATCCAGAGCCGCCTCGTCACGAGCGAGAAGGGCGAGACCACCGAGGTACAGGTGCTCTACGGCACGACGTGCCATCCCAGCTTCAGCATGGGCATTCAGCTGCTGCTGACGGGCGGTTCGGCCATAGCGGACGAGACGGCGGTGCGTGTTCGCACACGTGACCTGATCAGCGCCCTGAGCAGCTTCGGCCAGAAGACCGTCTGCCTGGAACTCATCGCCGATGGCGGACTGAGAATCAGCACCTTGCGCCGTGCGGACAACGACAACCAGCGCACCGATCAGCCCACGCGGACGATCTCCGTTCAGGGGCAGTCGGTTGCCTTCGAGCAGTTGCCCGACGCGTTGCCGGACACCACCGCCACCCTGCCCGACAGCATCCACCTGCGCGAGGGACTGCAGGGCTGCGCCAGCGTGGCTGCCGTGCGTGGCAACAGGCCCGTGAAGAGCGGCGTGCGCCTGACCTGCACCGCCGACCACCTGCACATGGAGAGCCAGAACCCCAACGTACGGGCCGAGGCGCAGTACACCGAGCCCTGGCAGGTGGAGCCCGCCGAGGAGATGGACGTCATCCTCTCGCCCGACAGCATACGCCACCTCTGCACAGCGCTGGCCAGCAACGTCAACGAGCAGCCCGTCAAGCTGCACTTTGACGCCGAGAAGTCGCGCCTCACCGTCCAGACCGACACCCTGACCATGCACTGCGAAGTAAACTAACCCTATCCCCCCCGGTGTTCTGCGACTAGTCGCAGAACATCACTCAAATAAATTTCCTTTACACTATGCCAACAACATACATCCCCGAAGCCATCATGCACGACGTTGACCTGCTGAAGCAACTTTACGCCAAAGGCCAGGCATATAATATAATATTATATTGCCAAGAAGAAACAGAAAACGAAGAAAAGAAGTTCCCCCACACCCCTTCAAAAAAAGAAGAAAAAGAGAAAGAAGAAGTCGGGCAACAACAACCGTCGAACGCATGCGCGAGGAAATTTCAGAAACCTAGTATTCTAGAAGTTGAGGAATACGCCACATCCTTCGACAATCTGGACTTCACGCCACGCTATTTCTACGACTACAACAACGTTCGGGGATGGTGTATCAAAGGCGAACGCATCAAGGACTGGCAAGAGGTCTTCCGCGTATGGGCGGCAAACAGCAGAAGCAGAAAGGACAATCCCGACAGCATTCGCTCATCGCGTGCCGAGCAGCGCCAGCAGTCGCTCCTCATGGCCGAGTCGCGCAACCAGGAGAAGGCCGACCGCGAGACGGCCGAGCGCGAGCAACGCCTAGCGGAGCAGAAAGCCCAGGCCGTCAGCTACGAGGAGTACCTGAAGATGAAAAAGACAAAGGGATGAGCCCACCCTCCCTCCACTCAGCTATCACTCCATCATTCTATCTGCCATATTCTAACGGGGTCTGCTTGCGCTTTTCACCAGAAGTCTTCCTCATGAATACCCAGTTCGTGGCACACGTACTCCACAGCACGCGGAGGAAGGAGGCGCTGGTTGGGTTTGACACCCAGGGCCGTCAACTGCTCCTGATGTTCGGCTATCCATCGGCAGAGGGTGTTGCGGCTCATGCCGGCAGCCAAGGCGATCTCTGATTTCATTCGGCTCTTCATAGAAGGTAATTGATTTTTATAAACATAGAATGCTGAGCGGCTATTCATGTTTCTCTTTACAAAGATACGAAATATTTACGACATATACAAGGAATCCGCCATATATTTACGCACGAAATGCCCCTTATTGCACCATATCTCCCACAGCGCACCACAGCGCACCAACGCCCCCTTGCCATGCCGTACCTTTGCATCATGATTCACAAAGACACGCGCGTCCCGAACGAATCCCGAAGGCATCCCGAAGCCGAGAGCAGAGCAAAAAGCTTGCTTTATTGCTATGCCGAGGCAAGAGATGGCTCGGCCGAAGGCCAAACTTCCCGAAGGCCAAGGCATGCCGAAGGCTATGCCCTGTGCTTTGCGACTAGTCGCAAAGTCCCTCGTCCCTCGCCTGCCTTCACCCCAACCCTATTCATTAACCCTAAAACCAAACCTAAACTATGGCAAAAATCACTCCCATCGATGTCATCAAGGGCATCAGCGGCAAGTACGGCAGCGGATCTGACGACTACTTCGCCACCAACACCTCGAGCAACAAGGTCCACCTGGCCAAGTTCCTCAACCCCTACCAGGGTCCCGCCACGGCCAAGCAGCTCGCACAGAGGACCAAGTTCGCTGCACGTCAGGCTGCAGCCACCACCTGGCTCAACGCCAACAAACCCTCCGAGACCAACGGTGTGAAGGGCACCGCCCTCTACCAGTATGTACAGAAGCTGAAGCGACAGCAGGGCCTCTCGAACATCGCACAGGTACTCCACAAGTACATGGACGACAGCAACGTCATCACCCTCCCTTCGGGCAGCAGCAATGGCACCTCAGGAGACACTCCGGGCAATGCTGGTGGCGGATATATGTAGAAAGCCTCTCTCCCCGCTGACACATACTCGAAAAGAACATTCAGTGCTTTCCGACTTCTCCCTGAGCGGGGAGAGGGCCTCGCATAGCTCGAGAGCTGGCGCAGTGAATGCCGAGACCTATAGCAAAGAATCGATAATGGAGCAAAAAAAGAGAGGAAGACCACTATGAAGAAAGAAACAGTAAAATGGGCCGTCCAGATACTAATCAGCATCCTGACTGCCATCGCAACGGCACTGGGTACAACCAGTTGCATGGGCGCAATGCACTAAACGAAAAACGACGGAAAGGTGTGTAAATAAGTCGACGGAAAGTGTATAAAAAAAAAGAAGGTTGTCATCTCGACAACCTAACTTCTTATTAACCTTAAATCTAATACCATGAAAAACACGATGCAAAGGTACGGCTTTTGTCGAAACCTGCAATAGATAACGGCTAAAAAAAGGAAAAGTCTGCCATCTTATTGATTTATATCAAATCCAGGAACACCTAGAATGACCTAGGAAACCCTAGATAACCCTAGCAATACCTAGCAATACCTAGCAATACCTACCCCATTTATCAAAAAAAACCAATCAATGTGGCATTTTTTCTCCCATTTATATTGACAATTACACATATTTTATATATATTTGCACTCGGTTTATTCAAGAACTTATCCAAGAACACAAGAAAACGAATTAACGGAGTAATCATTAAAATAATAAAAATCAAGAGATTATGCGTGTAATTATCAATCAAGATTATGATGCGCTGTCAAAGTGGGCAGCCAACTACGTCGCAGCTAAGATCAACGCTGCTAACCCTACTGCTGAGAAGCCTTTCAAGCTGGGTTGCCCCACTGGTAGCTCGCCCCTGGGCCTGTACAAGGAGCTCATTGCCCTGAACAAGGCTGGCAAGGTGTCGTTCCAGAACGTTGTGACATTCAACATGGACGAGTACGTTAACCTGCCCGAGGAGCACCCCGAGTCATACCACTCATTCATGTGGACTAATTTCTTCTCGCATATCGACATCAAGAAGGAGAACGTACATATCCTGAACGGCAACGCCAAGGACCTGCAGGCAGAATGTGCTGCCTACGAGAAGGCTATCGAGGAGGCAGGCGGCATCGACCTGTTCATGGGCGGTATCGGTCCTGACGGACACATCGCTTTCAACGAGCCCGGTTCGTCGCTGACCAGTCGCACCCGCGTGAAGACCCTCACCACCGACACCATCATCGCCAACTGCCGCTTCTTCGACAACGACGTGAACCTGGTGCCCAAGACCGCGCTGACCGTAGGCGTCGGCACCGTGATGGACGCCAAGGAGGTACTGATCGTCGTGAACGGCCACAACAAGGCTCGCGCACTGCAGCACGGCATCGAGGAGGGCGTCAGCCAGATGTGGACCATCTCGGCCCTGCAGATGCACCAGCACGCCATCATCGTCTGCGACGAGGCTGCCTGCGGCGAACTGAAGGTGGACACCTACAAGTACTTCAAGGATATCGAAAAGGACAACCTGTAAGTAAGTGATCAAAATTAGCGTAATAATAGATGTGATTTATTCTGATGCAGCTTTCAATCTCGTTTGAAGGAATGATGTGGACATCATGACTGAGAATGAGGCAGAAAGATGCGCAGAAGAAAGCGCAGATATTGTTGAGGTCGCTTACATAAATACAATAAAGATAAATTTGATTACTTACTTAAGATATGAGAAATCTACTGAATAAAGAAATTGAGGCCCTGACCCTGGCTGGTTGCACAGCTGAGGATTGGGGCCTCATCAGTGTAAGCGACGACTTCGACGCGAGTCGTATGCACAACGTGGAGATGTACGGCCAGGTGACCATCGGTGCCAACACGGGCATGATGGAGGTGGCAGACGGGTTCCAGAAGGCGTGCGGCATACGCAATGCCACGCTGCGCAACGTGGAGATCGGCGACAACTGTCTGATAGAGAACGTGCGTGGCTACATCAACCGCTACTACATCGGCAACGACTGTCTGATCAGCAACATCCACAGCATCGAGACCACCGACGATGCCTCGTACGGCGAGGGCAAGGTCATCTCGGTACTGAACGAGGTGGGCGACGGCAACGTGATGATCTTCGACGGGCTGAGCTCGCAGGTGGCCAGTCTGATGGTGAAATACGAGCATGACAAGGTCTTCACCCAGGCCATACGCAGCATCGTGGGCGACTACATCGCCGAGCGCCGCAAACTGACACAGTCGGGCACCATCAACGACCGCGTACGCATCACCAACGCCGGCAAGATCATCAACTGCCACATCGGCAAGGACTGCGTGATTGACGGTGCACAGAAACTGAAGGAGTGTACGCTGAAGAGTCTGCCCGAGGCTCCCGTGAAGATCGGTACGGGCGTCATCATCCAGAACACCGTGGTCTACAACGGATCTACCATCGGCCATAACGCCAAGCTGGAAGGCTGCTTCGTGGGCGAGGCATGCAAGATACTGGACGGATTCTCGGGCGAGAGTTCGCTGTTCTTCGCCAACTGCCACATGGGCAACGGCGAGGCTTGCGCTGCCTTCTGCGGTCCCTTCTCGGCCAGCCATCACAAGTGCTCGCTGCTCATCGGTACCGAACTGTCGTTCTACAACGCCGGCTCGGCCACCAACTTCTCCAACCATGCCTATAAGATGGGCCCCATGCACTGGGGTGTCCTGGAGCGCGGCACGAAGACGGCCAGCGGTTCGTACATCCTGCTGCCAGCGCAGATCGGTGCGTTCTCGGTATGCTTCGGCAAACTGATGCACCACCCCGACACGCGCAAGCTGCCCTTCTCCTACCTCATAGCCTACGGCGACGAGATGTACATCATCCCAGGCCGTAACCTCACCACCGTTGGTCTGTACCGCGATATACGCAAGTGGCCCAAGCGCGACAAGCGCAAGGAGGGCGCCAAGACGTCTATCGTGAACTTCGACTGGCTGTCGCCCTTCACCGTAGGTGGCATCATGACGGCCAAGCGCACCCTGGAGGCGCTGTACGAGGTGTCGGGCGACGTGGAGAACTACAACTACCACAACTACATCATCAAGAACAGTTCGCTGAAGAAGGGTATCAAGTACTACGACATCGCCCTTCGCCTGTACATGGGTGCCGTGCTGAAGCGTCACCGCCTGGAGACGCCCAAGAGCGACGTGGGCACGGGCAAGTGGTCGGACCTCTCGGGCCTCCTGACTCCCGTAACGGAGGAGGAGCGCGTGGTAGAGGCCATCAAGAACGGTACGCTGAACAACGTCACGGATATCCGCGCCGAGTTCACCCGCATACACGAGAACTACAACGAGTACCGCTGGGCCTGGTCCTACCGCCTCATCCGTGAATACTACGGCATCGAGGGCGAGATCACCGAGGAGCACGCAGCCAAGATCGAGGAGGACTACATCACGGCTCGCCGTGCATGGATAGCCGAGATACGCAAGGATGCCGAGAAGGAATTCCAGCTGGGCGACGTAGCTCCCGAGGTGCTCGAGGAATTCACCGGCTCGCTGAGCAAGGAGGTGGACTTCGAGAAACTGAAGTACTATCTGTAACGCATGATCCAGGCACTGGAAAGGCAGCGACAACTGCTGAAACTGGAATACGAGTACGAGAAGGAGCAGTTCCGCCGTCACACGGAGGCCACCAGCGTGGCGCGCAAGGTCAGACGCGGCATCTGCTGGTTCCCCCTGCGTGTGGGACGCTCGTACTACAATTCCCTGGATCAACTGGTGGTGGAGGTATGGCGCACCGAGGGGCTGGACGACGAGCACAACTTCGAGCCAGGCAAACCCGTGACCTTCTTCACCCAGGAACCTACCCTCTCGCCCCGGGGCGACGGGGGTATGTTGCATTTTATGCGTTTCACGGCTCAGGTGAGCTACGTCGAGGAGAACCGCATGGTCGTCACCGTGCCCCATACCGACGCCCTCGTGCAGGTGCAGAATGCCGAACGGCTGGGCTTACAGCTGGCCCTGGACGAGTCGACCTACCACCTGATGTTCGAGGCTCTGGACCGCGTCATCGAGGCAAAGGGCAACCGTCTGGCAGACCTGCGCGACATCTGTCACACACAGGCTCCGCTGAGCAAATACACCTTCATGCCCACGCGTTTCCCCTGGCTCAACCCCTCACAGGAACAGGCGGTCAACGAGGTGCTCTGGGCAAAGGATGTGGCGGTGGTGCACGGCCCTCCCGGCACGGGTAAGACCACCACGCTGGTGGAGGCCATCTACGAGACGCTGCACCGCGAGACGCAAGTCTTGGTCTGCGCACAGAGCAACATGGCGGTGGACTGGATAGCCGAGAAACTGTCGGACCGTGGCGTGAACGTGCTGCGCATCGGTAATCCCACACGTGTGACGGACCGCATGCTGGGTTTCACCTACGAGCGGCGTTTCGAGAGTCATCCCAGCTACACCCAGCTGTGGGCCATTCGCAAGGCCATACGCGAGCTCTATGCCTCCAGGAAGCACGGGGATGGTTTTCAGCAGAAGCTGGGCCGCCTGAAGGACCGCGCCATGGAACTGGAACTGAGCATCCAGCAGAGCATCTTCGACGAGGCACGCGTCATAGCCTGCACCCTGACAGGCAGCGCCAACCGTCTGCTCACCGGCCATCGCTTTGGCACGCTCTTCATCGACGAGGCGGCACAAGCCCTGGAGGCTGCATGCTGGATAGCCATACCGAAGGCTGACCGCATCATCCTGGCTGGCGATCACCGACAGTTGCCCCCTACCCTGAAATGCCCCGAGGCGCTGCAGGGCGGACTGGACAAGACGCTGATGCAGGTCATCGTGGAGAACAAGCCTCGCTGCGTAAGCCTCCTGCGCGTACAATACCGTATGTGCGACGGCATCATGCAGTTCCCCAACCAGATGTTCTACGAGGGACTGCTGGAAAGCGACCCAAGCGTGAAATACCGAGGCATCCTGGACTGGGACACGCCCATCGAGTGGTTTGACACACCCGACGAACCGGAATACGTGGAGCAGCAGGCAGGCGACGGACTCTCACGTCAGAACCCTGCCGAGGCGGAACTGACGCTGCGCCTGCTTCAGGAGTACTTCGAGAAAATAGGCAAGGAGCGCATCCTTTATGAGCGCATCGATGTAGGACTCATTTCTCCCTACCGCGGACAGGTTCAGCTACTGCGTCAGATGCTCCGGCGCAACGCCTTCTTCAAGCCTTTCCGCTCGCTCATCACCATCAACACGGTGGACGGTTTTCAGGGCCAGGAGCGCGACGTTATCGTCATCTCGATGGTGCGCAGCAACGATGACGGACAGGTGGGCTTCCTGCGCGACTTGCGTCGCATGAACGTGGCCATCACCCGAGCCCGCATGAAACTGATGCTCATCGGCCATAAGGACACCCTCTGCCAGCATCCCTTCTACCGGAAATTAGCCAAATACATCGAACAAAACCCAATATAAAGCCTAACCCCCCGCCCTCCCCAAAGGGAAGGGAGTTCTTTAAATACACTAGACTTCCAAAAGATCCCAATTTTCAATTCTCAATTATAAAAATGACATTCAAGGAATTATGCGAGGCACGCTACAGTTGCCGTAAATACAAGGCTCAGGCGATCGAGCCCGAGAAGCTGGAGTATATCAAGGAGTGCGTACGTCTGGCTCCCTCGGCCGTGAACAAGCAGCCCTGGCAGTTTATCTACGTGACAGAGCCCGAGATGCTCAGCAAAATAAAGGCCAGCTACCAGCGCGAGTGGATAGAGACGGCTCCCGCCATCATCATCTGTCTGCAGGACCGTGAGAACTGCTGGACGCGCAAGTACGACGACAAGAACCACGCCGACATCGACATCGCCATCGCCACCGAGCACCTCTGCCTGGCTGCTACGGAGCAAGGACTGGGCACCTGCTGGGTGTGCAACTTCGACATCAACCTGCTGAAGGAGACCGTCGATCTGCCCGCCGGCTACGAACCCGCCGTACTCATCCCCATCGGTTATCCCGACTGCGACATCACTCCAAAGACCAGAAAATCAATGGAGGAAATCTGGGAATAACAACCGTACAACAAACTAATACATGAAGAAATGAAAAAGCTTTTACACTTTACCGTATTGCTCCTCGTGGCAACTGTGGCAAATGCCCGAGGATGATGCTGCCACAGCATGTTGGGGAAAAGAATGGGAAACACCGACGCGTGAGCAGTTCGATGAGCTGATTGAAGAATGCACATGCCGATGGGTATATAATTATTTCAACACAGGCGTTTGCGGTCTGCTTGTTCTTGACAAGAGAACACCAGTCTTGTATGACGAAGAATACTTCTGGGATTACAATGGGGATGACGTCCACCTCTTCCTGCCAGCAGCTGGCGACATTGACTACGACCGCCTCAGCAACCCTAATCACTGTGGCTTTTATTGGACCAATTCTATACTAGACACCAACCCTAAAATGGCGTACAACCTGGATTTCGATCCAAATGACACACTTCATACAGTAACTCGCGGCCGTTGCTTTGGACGCTCTGTCCGCCCCGTCTTTGTCTCAAAGAG
>DCIS01000112.1:0-41634 GCA_002317475.1 Prevotellaceae bacterium UBA1720
AGGATGGTGACGAAATCATCGTTCCTGCAAACACCTATATTGCAACCATCATCGGCATCACACGCAACAACCTCGTTCCTGTTCTTGTTGAACCTACTTACGATAACCTCGAGATAGACATCGACAAGATAGAGGCTGCCATCACTCCTAAGACCAAGGGCATCATGATTGTTCACCTCTATGGTCGTGTAGCATATAATGACAAGTTGGGTGAGATCTGCAAGAAGCATAACCTCAAACTGATGGAGGATTGCGCTCAGAGCCATGGTTGCGCATGGAAGGGTGTAAAGACTGGCGCTTTAGGTGATGCAGCTGCACACTCGTTCTACCCTGGCAAGAACCTTGGAGCTTTTGGTGATGCTGGTGCTGTCACTACTTCTGATCCTGAGCTCGCAAGCGTTATTCGTGCACTCGCCAACTATGGTTCGCAGAAGAAGTATGTATTCAAGTATGTCGGCATGAACAGCCGTATGTCTGAACCCGATGCAGCCGTACTTGATGTCAAGCTGAAGTATCTTGATGAGGACAACAAGAAGCGTCAGGAGTTGGCCACTTACTACTATGAGAATATCAAGAATCCGCTAATCACTCTTCCGGCACGCATTCCAGACGAGAACAATGTATATCACCAGTTCCCAATCCTTTGTGAGCGCAGAGATGAGCTCCAGAAATTCTTGGCTGACAATGGCGTCCAGACCTTGATTCACTATCCTATTCCTCCTCACCATCAGGAGTGCTATGCTAAGGAGTCTTGGAATACTCCTCAACTCTCTCTCCCTATCACAGAGAAGATCCACGAGCAGGAGTTGTCCATTCCTATGAATCAAGCAATTTCTTTGAGCCATGCCGAAGAGGTTGTCTCAATCCTGAATTCTTTCGAATAATATTCTATCTTCAGAACAATGATGTATTTTTGTACTCTCTTTGATTCTAATTATATAAGCAAAGGCATAGCATTATATCTGTCTTTAGAAAAACACACTAGTGATTTTCTACTTTACGTTATGGCCATGGACAGGAAGTGTGAAAAGATGCTTGCGTCCATGAATTTTGCACACATGCAAATAGAGTGCATTGAAGATATAGAGACCGGCGAACTATTAGAGGCAAAAAAGAACAGGTCAAGAGCAGAATACTGCTGGACTTGCGGATCTGTAGTGACAGAACACTTCTTTCGAACCCAGAATCTTCCCGAGATTACATACCTAGATAGCGACTTAATGTTTTTTTCATCTCCCGAGATAATAGAAAAGGAGTTGAAAGACGCAAATGCTTCTGTTGGATTATCACCACACTTTATCCATAATACGTTATTTGGCATATACTGCGTACAATACGTGTATTTTAAGAGAGACAAAGATGGGGAAGCTTGCTTGTCATGGTGGAAAAATGAATGTTTGAAATGGTGTTATTCAAAACTTGAAGATGGCAAGTATGGCGATCAAAAGTATCTTGACTATATGGAAGACCTTTTTGATAACGTTTATGCCATTAAGAATCGAGGTGTTGGTATTGCAAACTGGAACCAAGAGCAGTATAAATATAACGCATCTGATAACACTTTGAGTTACAAAGAAAGCAAATGGCCCATGGTTTTTTTCCACTATAACGGATTGAACATCAAAGTTGAAGGTGAAAAACTAGTCCTAATCAATAGCAAGTATTTTTTAAAATCCATTCAAAACCTATTTGTTAAAGAATATGCAGATTTATTAATTCATGTGTATAATGATTACTTAGGCGAAAAAATTGTGAGCTACACTCTGAAACCACAAAGTAGATTAAGAGTTATGGTGTATGGTCTTTTTGTCAGAGTTCGCACCAAGAAAATATGCGTTTGGCTCGAAAAAAAGTATATGAAAAAAAGATATGCTCACCGTTTTTCGCCCTATAGCGAGAGAAAACTAAACAATTAATATGGCTCTCTTTATTATGAGATTATTAATTCTTCTTCTATTTTCAATTGCTGCAAGATCATTATTTGCAAATACAATAGGTACAAATGATTCAATACCTTCTGTATATTTTGACGGAGAACTTAAACGCCAATCTTTCCCAAGAGTAGATCTCAACTATACAAAATACGACATCTATAAAGAATCCGATTTCCTGGGAATAAGATATTCAAACAACATTTTATTAAATATAAAAAAGAATATTAAGCTAAGCTCACCTATCACATTTGATTCCAAGTGCAATATATGGATTAAAGGAAACGGACACACCATTTCTGAAAAAAGAAAATTTGACAGAGTAAAAGAAACGAAGGTCTATCAAGCTACGTCATGGGATTACAATGAATCAACACATATATGTACAATAAAACTGCCCCAAGCACTACAAAAGTTGCACATTTCCAAAAAAGATAGTGTTTATATATCATACGAGCTATGGTTTGTCCGGCAAAAGGATTTAGTTCTTTCTGCAGAAAATGGATTCCTTACGTTTGAATGCAAAAGTAGCTATAAACCTGATGCATATATGCGATCATGGACGCCCAATCCCATGTTTTTCTTAACGTATAAGACAAAAAAAGGAATAGATAACGGACTTCCCACATTGCTATCTGTTGGAGACAAAGCCATAATCAACATAGAAAACTTGAAATTAATAGGATCAACTGACTGTATTCTAAAAAATAAAGGTATCGTTCGTTTGAATGGCTGCTATTTTACAAAAGGAAACTCGGGAGCAATATTCTCCTCTGGTAGTATTTATATTAACCATTGCACCTTTAGCAATATTAGAAATTTCGGTATTGTATGTGATAATGAATCATATAGTGACATTTGCAATTCAAGGTTTGAGGCTATCGGTCTAAAGGGCACTAATGGAGCATGCATCCAGTCACCGTCTAAACTATACGTTGCTGATTGTACTTTTAAGAACTTTAATTATTCTGCTATTATTACCGGAAACATCAGTACTGATGACGAAAAAAATATTAGCATTTCAATCATTGAAAGAAACACCATGGTTTGGAACAAATCTTGGATTGAAAAGATAATAGGCTATGGTTTAAAGGATAGCGGAGCCATATACATAGGTACAAATAACAAGAGGGCAATCATAAGAAATAACACAATATTAAATTTTGGAGGACATGGTTTAAACCGAGGTATTATGTGCGATGATGGAAGCTATAACCTTACTATATATGGGAATGTTATTAGCAACACAGCAAACTACTACGACATTGATTCTCGAGAATGCTCTGCAGATGTTGGTAGAAAAATACCAAAAGGGTATGCCATGAATACCAATAATTTTATTGGATACAATTATTGCGATGGGAAGATTAAGGCGCAAGGGGCATCAATGAAGAATAACGGATGTACGTTCATACAGAATCACATCTTAGGTGAAAAAAGGATGAATATTGAAAATGACATCAGCAATTGCAATGCCATTGAAAATGCTATCATTTATGACAAACGGGGACATATTAACAAACAAGGCAAATTGCATGTAACTAATTAGTCATTAAGACATATCGCAAATACAATAAAAACAATTTAATGCTGAGACTAAAGAAACTTCAGATATTACCCTGCAAAGAGGCTTTAAAGGATTTATCCAAAGGGAAATTACTCATAAACACCATCAATGCACACTCCTACAATACGGCTCAGAAAGACGAACTCTTTGCAGAAGCACTATCAAAAGGAGATGTACTGATTCCCGATGGTGTGAGCATAGTTAAAGCTTGCAAATGGTTAAAGGCAGAGAGTCAGCCAACAGAACGCATTGCAGGATGGGACTTATTCTCTTTTGAGATGGGCAACCTTGAAAAAGAAAGTAAGAGAAGGAAGGCTGAAGGCAATCCCATGATAGGTTCGGAAACAAACATGAAGGTAATGTTTATGGGCAGTTCAGAGAAGGTGTTGAGCCTCATCAAAGAAAGGGCAAGAAAGGACTATCCCAATCTGGATGTGATTACCTACTCCCCACCCTACAAGCCGGAGTTTAGCGACGAGGACAACAAGGCTATTATCGGTGCCATAAATGAGGTAGATCCGGATCTGTTGTGGATTGGCATGACTGCCCCCAAGCAGGAGAAGTGGACATATAGTCACTGGAATGAATTGAACATCCATTGCCACGTGGGAACCATTGGTGCTGTATTTGATTTCTATGCAGGAACCGTGAAGCGCGCACCATTGTGGTGGCAAGAGCATGGATTGGAATGGTTATACCGCTTGCTAAAGGAGCCGAAACGCATGTGGAAACGTTACCTGGTGGGTAACACTTTATTCCTGTGGAATATTACCAAAGAGAAGATGAGAAACTAAAATTGTTGATGATGAAATCGGAAAAAGAGAAACAGGGACTGTTCTTTGAGTTGGTAAAGGTTAGCGTAGGCACGGCTGATGCCCTAAGCCAGATACCAACAGAGGAAGAATGGAAATACCTATATGACGAAGGCAATAAACAAACATTGACCGGTGTGCTATTGGAAGGTGTAAAACGCCTTCCAGCAGAGCAGATGCCTCCTCGGCAGATGCGCCTGAACTGGCACACCAACAGCGAGATAATTGCAGCCAGAAACCGACAACTGGACCAGGATACCGTATGGGTATATGAGAACTGGAAGAAGATGGGGTACGACAGTATGATCCTAAAAGGTCAAGGTAATGCCCTACTCTATCCCATTCCGCAACGCAGAACATCAGGAGATATTGATATCTGGTTGGACGGAGACAGGAAGAAGATTGCAAGCCTCATCAAACGGAAGTTCCCCAAAGAGGAGGTGACACGCATTGAAATGAACTTCCCCATCAAAAAGGGTCTGACAGTCGAGGTGCATTTCATCCCAAGCTTCTTCTACGATCCCTTTGCTGACAAAAAAATGCAAAGGTATTTCAAGGAGCAGCAGAAAAAGCCCAAGATCGTGGCCCTGGAAAACGGGGAAATACAGATACCAAACACCGAGATGAACCTTGTTTTCCAATTGTCTCACATCTATAGGCATCTATTCTATGAAGGAATAGGACTCAGACAGTTGATGGATTATTACTACTTGCTGCAGACAGAAGAAGCCCTTGCGGCCATGGATAATGCCAGAGTGGTAATCAAGGAGATTGGCCTACAGAAATTCTGTTGTGGTATGATGTGGGTGTTGCAAGAGGTTTTTGGATTAAAACCAGAGAGGATGCTGATGGCGCCCAATGAAAAGGAAGGCCGTTTCCTGCTAAGCGAGATCATGAAAGCAGGTAATTTCGGCCATGCAGACGACCGAGTAGGTAATTGGGCAAAAATGAACAGATGGGAACGCATGACCTGGGGTACGAAATGGGCTTTGAGACTCGTAGGACACTATCCACGTGAGGTAATGTGGCATCCCGTTTATCGCATATCTCAGTATGTATGGAGAGTCTGCAACGGGTATCTATAACTGAAGTACCATCACAAAATAAAGTATAATAAAAAAATAATATAGAAATGAAGAATATCGTTATTACCGGCGGTGCCGGATTTATTGGGAGTCATGTAGTTAGACTCTTTGTGAACAAATACCCAGAATACAACATCATCAATCTGGACAAGTTAACATACGCAGGAAACCTGGCGAACCTGAAGGATATCGAGGATAAGCCAAACTACAAGTTTGTGAAGATGGACATCTGCGACTTCGATGCTTTCTACAAGCTAATGCAGGACGAGAAGATTGATGGCATTATCCACCTGGCAGCAGAAAGTCATGTGGACCGCTCCATCAAGGATCCTTTTACTTTTGCGAGAACAAATGTGATGGGTACACTCTCTCTCCTACAGGCCGCAAAGCTGTATTGGGAGAGTCTTCCCGAGAAGTACGAGGGCAAGCGCTTCTACCACATCTCAACAGATGAGGTATATGGAGCACTGGAGATGACAAATCCAGAAGGTATAGAGCCTCCATTTACCACAACAGCAAGTTCAAGTGAGCACCACCTGGCATACGGCAAGGACTTCTTCTATGAGACTACCAAATACAATCCTCATAGCCCTTATTCAGCATCGAAGGCATCAAGTGATCACTTTGTCCGAGCTTTCCACGACACATACGGCATGCCTACCATCGTGACTAACTGCTCGAACAACTATGGTCCCTATCAGTTCCCTGAGAAGTTGATTCCTCTGTTTATCAACAATATCCGTCATCGCAAGCCACTCCCCGTCTATGGCAAGGGTGAGAATGTACGCGACTGGCTGTACGTAGTGGATCATGCACGAGCTATTGATACCATCTTCCACAACGGAACCATTGCTGAAACCTACAACATCGGTGGGTTCAACGAATGGAAAAACATTGATATCATCAAGACGGTCATTAAGACGGTAGACCGACTGCTGGGACGCCCCGAGGGTGCTGATCTGGATCTCATCACTTATGTTACAGACCGCCTCGGACATGATGCACGCTATGCCATTGATTCGACGAAACTACAGAAAGAACTTGGATGGGAGCCTTCACTCCAGTTTGAAGAAGGTATTGAGAAGACCGTGAAGTGGTACTTGGAAAATGAAGCCTGGATGGACAATGTGACAAGTGGCGACTACGAGAAGTACTACGAGAATATGTATAAAGGGCGATAAAGAGAAGGAACCCTCATGGAAGTAATAAAAACTGCAATAGAAGGAGTCATCATTATTGAGCCAAAAGTGTTTAAGGACCCTAGAGGGTACTTCTTTGAATCGTTTTCTCAAAGGGAATTCGACGAAAAAGTAGCAATCCCTTTGTTTGGGAAACCCATCACCTTTGTTCAGGACAATGAATCAATGTCTTCTTACGGAGTGATGAGGGGACTCCATTTTCAACGTCCTCCCTATACCCAAAGCAAAATTGTACGATGTGTAAAAGGTGCGGTCCTTGATGTGGCTGTAGACATCCGAAAAGGTTCACCCACCTATGGACAGCATGTCAGTTGTCTGCTCACAAGTGGTGACATACTCTCTTTACCCTCCACTCCCTCTTTGCTCTCAATACCCCAAGAGGAACTTGTTGCGGCATCTCATCGCCAGTTCTTCGTACCAAAGGGGTTTGCACACGGTTTTGCCGTCCTGTCAGAAACCGCTGTCTTCCAATATAAGTGCGACAACTTCTATGCACCACAGGCTGATGGCGGTATATCTATCGTGGACGATAGTCTGGGCATCGATTGGAAGATACCAACCTCAGAAGCCTTACTTAGCGAGAAGGATACCAAGCATGAACTGCTGAAGGATTTTGACTCTCCATTTGACATTAATACAAACTTGTACACCACACTGTAATTTAATAACATACCATGTCTTTACGTCACATAGAAAAATTTATCGAGATATATAAAAAGGATCCTGTTGGTGTGGCATTCTGTCCCTACCGCGTATGCCCCATCGGAGCACATAGTGACCATCAGCATGGTAAAATCACTGGACTTGCCATTGACAAGGGTATTCACCTTGCCTACAAGCCAAAGCAAAATGGAGTGGTTGAAATCTGTTCCCTGCAGTTTGACAAACGTGCTCAATGGCACATCAGTTGCGTACCAGAATTCAAGCAAAACGACTGGGCCGACTACCTTCGTGGCGCAACCCTCGAACTTAGTTCTCGCCACTCTCTACACGTAGGACTGAGTGGTGTGATTGAAGGCACACTACCTATCGGTGGTCTGTCCTCATCTGCTGCTGTCACACTTGTCTTTCTCAGTGCGCTCTGTAAGGTCAACGATATCAAGCTCACAGACCTAGAGATGATAGAAATAGCCGTTGCTGTGGAGAATCGTTATGTGGGTGTGAGTTGTGGCAAACTGGATCAGAGTTGCGAGATCTTCTCAAGAAAAGATCAACTACTCTATCTGGATACCCTTGACGATAAATATGAGCTGATTCCCACTTCTCCGTCCATGAAACCCTACGAAATCGCCATCTTCTTCAGCGGAGTAGAGCGTACGTTAGCGGGAAGCAAGTTCAATATGCGTGTGGACGAATGCCGCAGTGCCGCCTATGCCCTCAAGGCTTATGCAGGTATGGAATATGGCAAGTTCAGTGAGACCAATCTGCGAGAAGTGCCAGTCGAGGTTTATCACCAGTACAAGGATCGTCTGCCAGAGAATTGGGCAAAACGTGCGGAGCACTGGTACACAGAATACGAACGTGTGCAGAAAGGGGCTGAGGCATGGCGCAAGGGTGATATTGAGACCTTCGGACGCCTGAGTTTCGAGAGTGGCCATTCCAGTATCTACAACTGGGAAACAGGTTCGCCCGAACTCAAGACCCTCTATGAGCTCATGACCCAAACAGACGGCATCTATGGTGGTCGTTTCTCGGGTGCAGGATTCAAAGGCTGCTGTATGGCGCTCATAGATCCATCCTATCGCGAGTCTATCGAACGGAAGATTGAGGAAGGATACCTCCATGCATTCCCCGAGCTGCGTGGCAAGTATCAATTTGTAATCTGTAAGAGTGCCGATGGCATTCTTTAAAAATCACATAAGACATGAAGTGCTTAATACTTGCAGCGGGTTATGCAACTCGTCTGTATCCATTGACCGAGAATTTCCCTAAACCACTTTTGAAGGTGGGTGACAAGACAATCCTTGACTGGCTCATCGATGATATTGATGGAGCAGGCCTGGTTGATGAATATGTAGTAATCAGTAATCATAAGTTTGCTCATCATTTTCAGGAGTGGGCTCTCCAGAAAACTCAGAAGGTAACTGTGGTAGATGATGGAACATCGACCAACGAGACTCGTTTGGGTGCCGTATGTGACATTAAATTTGCCATTGACCAGTTGAGCCTGTCCGGCAACTTCCTTGTCATAGCTGGCGACAATGTGCTTGATTTCAGTTTGCAGAGATTCGTGCGCTATGCCGATGAGAAGCAAACCTCTTGCGTGATGCGCTTCCATGAACCAAATGAGGAAAGACTGCATAAGTGCGGTGTGCTGCAGATTGACGAGAAGGATGCCATTCTGAATATGGAGGAAAAACCTGCAGAACCGAAGAGTCACTGGTGTTGTCCACCTTTTTATTATTATAAGGCGGAAGATGCTGCCCGTATCCCAGAAGCCATCCAAAACGGGTGTGGCACGGATGCTCCAGGTAGTTTCATTGCCTGGCTGTGCCAACAGACAACTGTTCATGCCATGGAAATGCCAGGAAAGCGCTATGACATAGGCAACCTACAAAGCTATGAGCAGGTACAACGTGAGTATCCCGGAATCATCAAATAACAACACAACAGATAAGTAAGTGATCAAAATTAGCTTTATAATAGATATGCTCAATTTTGGTGCAGATTTGTCGCGTTTTTGAGGGCGTGATGTGGACATCACAACCGAGAAAAGGTGGCGGAGATGCCCAAAAGGGAGTATATATATTATGAGAAGTCATTTACTTAAACATTATAAAGATAAATTTGATTACTTACTTATGGTTCAGTATAATGTCAATCTTGAGGGCAAGACTGTCCTCGTAACGGGTGCTGCAGGTTTCATTGGTTCAAACCTTGTAAAGCGACTGTTCCAAGATGTAAAGAATATCCGAGTTGTAGGTCTGGATTCCATTACAGACTACTATGACGTAAACATCAAGTATGAGCGTTTGAGTGAGATAGACTCACAAGTTGCAGAAGGTTCCAGTTGGAAGTTTGTGAAAGCCAATCTTGCTGATAAGCCAACGATTGATGCACTTTTCGAGGAGGAAAAGTTTACGGTAGTCGTAAACCTGGCGGCACAGGCAGGTGTGCGCTATTCTATCACCAACCCTGGTTCATACATAGAGAGCAACCTCATTGGCTTCTACAACATCCTTGAAGCATGCCGCAACCATGAGGTAGAGCACCTTGTCTATGCATCATCATCGTCTGTCTATGGCACAAACAAAAAGGTACCATATTCAACAGACGACAAGGTGGACAACCCCGTTTCGCTCTATGCCGCTACCAAGAAAAGCAATGAGCTGATGGCGCACGCATACAGCAAGCTCTACAACATCCCATCAACGGGTCTCCGCTTCTTTACGGTATATGGTCCTGCAGGCCGACCAGACATGGCCTATTTTGGCTTCACGAACAAACTGCGAGAAGGAAAGACCATACAGATCTTTAATTATGGCAACTGCAAACGCGACTTTACCTACGTGGATGATATTGTAGAAGGTGTAGTACGCATCATGCAACATGCTCCAGAGAAAGAAAATGGAGAAGACGGTCTGCCCATCCCTCCCTACAAGGTATATAATATCGGTAACAACAGCCCTGAGAATCTCCTTGATTTCGTTACCATCCTGCAAGAGGAACTGATTGCCGCAAAGGTCTTACCTGCTGACTACGATTTTGAGTCACATAAAGAACTTGTACCTATGCAACCAGGGGACGTCCCCGTGACGTTTGCCGATACAACGCCTCTGGAACAAGATTTCGGATTTAGACCCGCAACTCCACTCCGCGACGGTCTTCGCTCCTTTGCACAATGGTACGCAAAGTACTATGGGACAGCAGAATAAAACTGAATAAGACCAAGAAGAATGCCAAGTGACACAACATCTGGCATTAACTTTGTACATGAAAAGAATATCTTATTTCAACAAGCTTTTACTTCGCTATCAACAATTTGGTGGATGGAAGTTAATTAAAGCTTACTACAGACTGGGCATTGCAAGTGGATTAGTAAAAGAATTAGTATTTTGTGCAATAAAAGGAAAACCGTTCAAGAGTTGCTACACATTTGTTTCAGTCAAAATGTGCAAATACCTTTCTGACAGATATGCAGAACAGGCTAAATGCCTTTCCAAAAAATACAATGAAAACGATTCGCAAGTAGTAGAATTTGAAGATCGAAACAGAATCTGGTTTTGCTGGTTACAAGGAATGGACAATGCACCCGATTTGGTAAAAGCATGCTTAGAATCACTGAAGAGAAATCTACCCAATAACCCAATAACAATCATTTCCAGACACAACTACTCCGATTTTATCTCTCTGCCTGACGATATCGTTCAAAAGTATAAAACAGGAACGATACCACATGCCATGTTTAGTGATCTTATTAGATTAGAACTTTTAATCAAATATGGAGGCACGTGGATTGATTCAACAGTCCTATGTACAAATGGAGAACTTGAAGGCGTGAAGAAAATTATGAGTTGCAATCTGTTCTTTTTCCAATATCGGGATTGCAATACGATGGCACTCAGGGGAATTGGCAATTGGTTCATTTCTGCCGACAAAGGTTCCATGATGCTACAGGCAGTGCGGGACATGTTGTTCCAGTATTGGCGGGATCATGATTGCGTCACGTACTATTATATTTTCCATCATTTCTTTATGATGCTGGTGCCTTATTATCCCAAAAGTATGCAGGCTATGCCAAAAGCCACAGCTAATAAACTACTATTTTTAGACACAAAGATGGGGGAAGATCTTGATATTAACCGTTTTCACGCATTTACTAGCAAGATTCCATTTCACAAACTGAATTATAGAGTGGATACCGCTGTTAAAAAGGATCCTAACAACATCTATCACTATATCATAAACGAATACAACCAACGAGATGACAAATAACACAACATCTGATGGAACCCTGAAATGGCTGGTGCTGGCTGGAGAACTGGCAGTGGTGAATCTGGCATTAGGATGTATAGAGTATTACTACTGGCTAACATCACATGACACGCCACCTCACTTTAAAAGACTGATGGTCTTGATGAGTCTGGTGTATGCATTCTGCGGTGCCCAGAACAAGTATAACATACACAGTAGGTTCGTGCGATTTGACCAGTTGGTCAGAAGTCTGTTCGTAACGCTGTTCTGGTTTACCATAATAAGCGTCATCATGCTTTGGGTATTCCGCTGGCCTCTGTTTACGGTACAATTCATGTTGCCCTTCTACCTGAGCATCTGGATAGCTGTAGCCGTATATAGATGGGCACTGAGACAAGTGATCAAAAGATATCGCTCACGAGGTGGAAATAGCATGAGAGTGGCATTCGTAGGTGACATCAAGATTGCCAAGAGTCTCTATGAATTCATGAAAATGCCATACACGGGATACCAGTTAAAGGGGTATTTTGCCGAATCACCCTATGAAGGCTATCCCGAAAGTGATTATCTAGGAAAGCCAAGTGATGTGCCCCAAATGATTGAGAAGGGCGAACTGAGTCTACATGAGATGTACTGTTGCCTTCCTGCCTCACAAAACCCATTGATACGTGAAATCCTGAAGGCATGTGAAGGTAATCTGATCCGCTATAACCACATCCCACCCTCATTCAACTACCAACGCCACAATATGGCTTTCGAACAGCAGGAGGGTGTACCTGTGCTTCATTTCCATTACGAACCACTCTCATTTTTGGGTAACAGAATAGTGAAGAGAACCTTTGACCTGGTCTTCTCAACTATTTTCTTGCTAACGGTTTTCCCCATCGTATTACTAGTTTTTGGAACGGCAATCAAACTGTCATCACCCGGTCCTATCTTCTTCAAGCAGAAGAGAAGCGGACTGAAGGGCAAGGAGTTCTGGTGTCTGAAATTCCGCTCGATGAAGGTGAATGCTGATAGTGACAAAGTGCAGGCTACCAAGAATGACCCAAGAAAGACCAAGATTGGCGAACTGATGAGAAAGACCAGCGTAGATGAACTACCTCAGTTTATCAATGTCTGGCTGGGAGACATGAGTGTCGTCGGTCCCCGACCTCACATGGTCGCCCATACGGAACAATACTCAGAACTCATCGGCAACTACATGGTGAGACATTTTGCAAAACCCGGTGTAACAGGATGGGCACAGGTAACAGGCTACCGTGGTGAAACCAAGGAACTGTGGCAGATGCAAGGACGAGTAGAAAGGGACATCTGGTACATAGAGCATTGGTCATTCCTGCTGGATATCTCGATCATCATCCGTACCGTAACCAATGCCATCAGGGGAGAGCAAAACGCATACTAAACAGCACATCAATCTGTGAATCTCATTGTACGAAGGCTGAATCTATCTCTTGACACTACGGTATTCATGACGGTATCTGCTGGGAGACTTTGATGTGTATTGCTTAAAGTACTTCCCGAAAAAAGACTGGGAAGGGAAATTCAATTCGGCAGAGATCTCCTTGATTGAAGCATCACTATGTGAGAGCATCTGTTTGGCATTGCTGATAACCATACTGACAATCCAGTGCAATGCAGACTTCCCTGATTTTTCCTTGATAACAGAAGAGAAGTAACGGGGAGTGAGACATTGCTGGTCAGCATAGAACGACACCTCACGTTCACGACGATAATTCTTGTGCAGAGAGACCATAAAGGTCTGGAAGATACGCTCCTTGGTGTCCTGAACCTGAGTCTCAATGGGGTGATTGATGAAATAGTCATATAGGAGTTCATTGAAGAATGCTTCCGCGAGGCATTCAACCTGGCGTTTCATGATATTACGTCCTGGAGCATTTTCGTCCATCCCTTTGACTTCAATCTCGCGTCTCTCCAGCAGAGAGGCCATTTCCTCAACACGCGCTTGTTGTTCAGGTAGAAGTGATATGCAAGGTTTATCACGAACTATCAAGACACTCTTCATTGAAACGGCTTTCTCAATAAGAGGCAGGATAAAGTCAAGATCGCTCTTGAAAACAATACCTTCGAGGTCTGAACTCCACTCTATGACATTGACGAAAGTGGAAGGTACATAAAGGTACATGTCACCTGCGCGAACAACATAAGTCTGTTCATCCAGACAAACTTTTACCCATCCCCGCTTGCAAAGGAAAAACCCACAAGCAGCAACCCGGGAATCCAGACGTCCATTGGCGTCAAGATAACTTTCCATTTCATTGATGGAGATCTTCTCAAAGGGACAATTGATGCGTTTCATGTGACGGTGTAAGGGATACGTTTTCTCTCTAATGATTACTTCAGTGCAAATATAGTCATTATTGTTCTATTTCTACAACTATTTTGGCAATTTTAACTAAAAAAGTATCCGAAAAGTACAAATAGAACAATCCAAACGGATTTTGGGTCTTTTAAGCGGGAAGAAAAAGCAGTAATTTTGCAGCGTCAAAACAGAGGAGGCTGTTTTAACACTTAAAATGTCAACAAAAAATGAATAATATGAAAAAGATTTTGAGCATCGTCTGTATGCCAATGGCCATGCTACTCCTTGCAACTCCTGTTTCTGCACAAAACGTGCTGACACTGGATGAGTGCCGAGCAAAAGCCTTGGCCCACAACAAGGAGATGCAGATGGCAAATGTCTCACGCGAAAAGGCTTATTATGAACGCAAGGCAGCTTTCACTAATTATCTGCCAAAGGTAGACCTCATCGGCACTTACCAACGAACAAGCAAAAAGATCAGCCTGCTGAGTGATGAGCAAAAGAGCGATTTGTCGAATTTGGGAACTGGGCTGGTTACTACAGCGCAGCAAAGTGCTGCTCAGAGCGGTCTTTCTCAGACCATGCAGCAGGTTGCAGGACAGATCATCCAGGCCAATCCCAACCTGGCTCCACTTATCCAGCAAACGATGAATACCGCAACGCAATATACTCAGGTATTTGCACAGCAAGCAGCACAAAGCCTGAATGCTGTAGGTCAAAAGCTGGTAGACGCGCTGGATACTGATACCCGAAATGCTGGAATAATCAGTGTCATGTTTACCCAACCTCTCTACATGGGTGGCAAGATTCGTGCATACGACAAAATCACTCACTATTCCGAGGAACTTGCCGGCGAGAAGCTCCGTCTGGAAGAGCAATCCATCATCCTTGACGTCGACAAGGCATATTGGCAGGTAGTATCGCTGACCAACAAGCGCAAACTGGCAGAAGGATATCGCGACTTGCTGAAAAAGCTCGATGAGGATGTCAAGAAGATGATTCAAGAGGGCGTCGCAACAAAGTCAAACGAACTGGCTGTCAGCGTGAAACTGAATGAAGCAGAGATGACCTTGATGCGCATTGACGATGGTCTGGTGCTCAGTCGTATGTTGTTGGCTCAGACTTGTGGCATGGAACTGGATGCCGTACCCCAACTGGCAGACGAAAATCTGGAGGGGATCACCGTACAATTGCAGAATCTTGATGGTGACACGGAGGAAGCTCTGGCCAACCGTCCCGAACTGAAGCAATTGGACCTCGCTACACAGATGCTTAATGAAAAAGCAAAGATTGTACGTAGTGAGCATCTACCCACCCTGGCTTTAACCGGTGGTTACTTAAGCACCTACCCCTCTCTGACCAATGGTTTTGAGAAAAGATTCCGTGGAATGTGGAATGTAGGAATTTCGCTGAAAGCTCCCGTATGGGACTGGGGAGGAAATCACTACAAGGTGAAGGCTGCAAAAGCTGACGTCACACTGAACACCCTTCGCGCAGATGAGGCCAGGGAGAAAATCCAACTGCAAGTTAAGCAAAGCGCTTATGCTGTCAACGAGGCCAATCGAAAACTGGAACTCTCATCTAAGAACCTGGAGAAGGCCGAGGAGAATCTCCGCGTTGCTCGTATCGGATTTGCTGAGGGTATGATTCCCACCAGTGATCTGCTGGCAGCACAAACCGCATGGTTGAGCGCAGAAAGCGACAAGATTGACTCTCAAATAGACATCCGTTTAACACAAGCCGCATACAACAAGGCGATTGGCAAATAATTAATCAAGAAAACAAAACACAAGAAATATGGAAAAGACAAAGCCCAATTACATTCCCGCACTTTTACTGATCATTGGTGTTGTTGCCATTGCAGCTGTTTGCGGATTCTATGCTTTCTCTGAGACTGACACCACTATCCAGGGACAAGCAGAAGTTACAGAATACAGAGTAAGTAGCAAGGTGCCTGGACGCATCCAGCAGATTCTCGTTGAAGAGGGTCAGATGGTTAAGGCTGGCGACACACTGGCTATTCTTGAGGCTCCCGAGGTTCAGGCAAAACTCTCACAGGCAGAGGCTGCAGAAGAGGGTGCTGCCGCTATCACCCGCAAAGCAGAGAAGGGTGCACGAGAGGAGCAGATCCGCGGTGCATTTGAAATGTGGCAGAAAGCCATTGCAGGACGTGAGGTAATGGTAAAAAGCTACGAGCGCGTGAAGCGTCTGTATGACGAAGGTGTACTGACCGCTCAGAAGTTGGACGAAGTAACAGCCCAGCGTGATGCTGCCATCGCCACAGAAAAAGCTGCAAAGTCTCAGTATGACTTAGCAAAGAATGGTGCTCAGCAGGAAGACAAGGAAGCTGCTCGTGCACAGCAGAATCGCGCACAAGGTGCTATCGCTGAGGTAAACAGTTACCTTAACGAGACTATCCTGACTGCTCAACTGGACGGCGAGGTAACAGATATTTTCCCCAGCATTGGCGAACTTGTTGGTACTGGCGCACCTGTGATGAACGTAGCACTGGTTGATAAGATCTGGGTCACTTTCAATGTACGTGAGGACAAACTGGCATCTTTCAAGATGGGCGACGTTATTGAGGTTAGCGCTCCCGCATTGGGCGAGAAGACCTTCAAGGTGAAGATCACCAACATGAAGGATCTTGGTTCATATGCTGCATGGAAGGCTACCAAGACCACCGGTCAGTATGACATGAAGACCTTCTCCGTTAAGGCTGTTCCTACAGAAAAAGTAGATGGCCTGCGTGCTGGCATGACCGTTCTGATGAAATAACCCAAGAAGCAACCTTGAGATGTTCAAAGTAATACTTCGCGAGTTGCACCGTCTGGCAACGACACCAATATACTGGCTCTGCATGATTGTAGGCCCTATCCTGTGTGCCGTCTTCTTTACCTCTATGATGGAAGAAGGACTGCCCAAGGATATGCCCATTGGACTTGTCGACGAGGACAACTCGGTTACCACTCGTTCGCTAGCTCGCAATCTGGATGCATTCCAGAGTAGTGCGATCGTAGCCAACTACCCTTCTGTTACGGAGGCTCGAAAGGCGATGCAGAGAGGTGACATCTACGCATTCTACTACATTCCCCGTGGTACCACCCACGAGATGTTGCTACAGCATTCCCCCACTGTCAGTTTTTATATGAACGGACAGTATTTCGTTGCCAGTTCGCTGACATACAAGGATATGCGCATGATGAGTGAGTTGATGGCAGGTGCTGCTGGACGCAGTGTACTACGTGCAAAGGGTGCCACAGACAGACAGGCACAACCCTACCTCCAGCCCATTGTCATAGACAGTCATCCCATCCATAATCCTTCGCTGAACTACAGCGTCTATCTGTCCAATGTCATCGTACCCGGTCTGCTGGGGTTGTTCATACTCTTCGTGACAGTCTATAGTATCGGAACAGAGATAAAGGATGACAGCACGGAAGAACTGCTGCAACTGGCCACAGGAAAGAAAGGCGAATTGGGTTATCTGAATGATGCGCGAGCACTCTTTGGAAAACTAATCGCGCAAGGAATTATCTTCCATCTCATAGGGTGGACGCTTGTACTCTACTTCTATAACGTACTACACTTCCCTTGCTACTGTGGCATCCCCACCATGATGCTTATCATGAGTCTATTTGTAATGGCTTGCCAAGGATTAGGAACATTGATGATTTGTTCTTTGCCGGCCTTACGCATGGGACTGTCATTCGCATCTCTCTGGGGCGTGATCTCATTCAGTATATGTGGTATGTCATTCCCCGTAATGGCTATGCCCGCTTGGATGCAGGGACTCTCATTCCTGTTCCCATTACGCCATTATTTCATTCTCTACGTCAATTGCGCCCTCGACGGTTGGCCTCTCCTGAATGCGGCTCCTTATCTGGCAGCGCTCATGGCATTCGCCTTATTGCCTTTCTTCTTCATCAGAAGGTTTGGAAAGATAATGCGTGAGATAGCCTACGTAGAGTAAATTCTAAATAACTCTGAACTGAGAATAAAATGATTATAGCTGAAAGTTATGCGAAAGCCATTCGCAGCATATTCAAGGATGGTGGAGCCCTGCTCTTCTGCATTATCGTACCTATCATCTATCCCGTGCTTTATACCATCATCTACAATGGTGAGGTAGCGCGCGAAGTACCTATCGTGGTGGTAGATGATAGCCATAGCACTTTGAGCCGTGACTATCTACGACGACTTGACGGGACACCCGATGTCAAGATTGTAGGGCACTGTGCCGACATGACCGAAGCGAAGAACATGGTGATGCAACGAGATTGTTATGGAATCGTTCGTATCCCCTCTGACTTCCAAGACGGTCTATCCACTGGGCAGCAGGTTCATGTCCAGGCATATTGCGATATGAGCGGTATGCTCTACTACAAGGGCATTTTGACAGCAAACACAGAGGTGTCACTGGACATGAATGCGCAAATCAAGGTTTCTGAAGTTGGAGCAAATCCTATTGCCAACGCCTCCGGAATAGCAGGCGGGACACACGAGCAGAAACTCACTACACAACATCCTATACAGTATGAGTACATCAACCTATACAATCCACAAGGTGGATTTGCCTCGTTCCTCATTCCTGCTGTACTTATCCTTTGTATACAGCAGACTATGGTTCTGGGCATTGGACTCATATCAGGTACCCGGCGTGAACGCAACACACGTGTAACCAGCGGACACAGTACTCTGCTTCAGTTGGTAGGCGTAGCCATGGCATTCTTCACAGTCTATATCCCTATCTGCTTCTTCGAATTTGGAGTAGTACCACACATGTTTGGTTTACCCCAATTGGGTGATCCTTGGGAGATTGCATTAATAACAGTACCCTTCCTGCTCTCCGTATTTAATTTTGCCCTTGTTATAGGTAGTATTTCCAGCCGTCGTGAGAATATCATTCTGCTAGCAGTATTTACCACCATTCCAATCTTGTTTATGAGTGGTGTCAGTTGGCCTGGCAGTGCACTTCCTCCATTCTGGAAATATGTAGGCTACCTGTTCCCGTCAACATTTGGCATCAACGCGTTCATCAAATTGAATAACATGGGGGCTCATTTTGATAGCATTCATTTTGAGTTCATTGCACTATGGATACAGTACATTGTATATGCACTTATCGCATGGCTGGTTACGACGTTTGTCCACAAAAGAAAAGATTGAAGGCAAAACGAAAAAGCGACATACCTCACATTTGGGTGTGTCGCTTTTTTATTTCCGACCTTTTGCTACAGTTGTGATCGGCAACAAGATAGGCTCTATGCGCATAGTATCTTTGTATGCATAATGTGGCAATGCACTGTTCGACATTCGGAAACCCAAAAAGCTTGGAATCTCGGCCGAAGGCTTTTGATGCTCCATGTTCTCATCGTATGGAAAGATTGCAACCTTGGCATGACCAGCTTTTACGATGCCCAAGTCCTTGGCTGCTGCATAACTGAGATCAACGGTAAACCTCTTGCTGTATGGCCCTCTGTCAGTAACCTTGACAATCACTTCCTTTCCTGTACCAAGATGTTTAATTCTTAATTTTGTGCCAAAACCATATTTCAGATGCGCACAGGTATATCCATCTTTGTCGTAACGCTCACCGCTTGCAGTCTTCCTACCATGAAAACTATTTGCATAGTATGATGCTACGCCGACAACAGAGTCCTTCTGCGATGAAATATCAGTGCAGAAGAATGCTGCCATCCAAAGAATAAATATCTTTTTTCTCATGAACATTCAGACTTTTTGTCCATTACCAGTCTCATATTGACTTTGGACAATTGGGAGAGTATTCGCATCTATGAAAGACACAAATATCCATATTACGCCCGCAAGTTCGCATTTTTTTTCTACATAGACAAATTTTGCGACATTTTTCTCTTTTAAGCACATGCTTTTTTGTAACTTTGCATTCAAATTCAAGGGTAATAGATGAAAATCTCAAAAATACTGATATTTATTTTTAGCATCTTGGCAGGTCTCGCTGCGATATGTCTGCTGTTTCCCCAACAAGGCATAACCATCGGTGATACCACGCTGGAGTTTCCTTCCTTGCTGCAAGTGTTCGACGCAGATCAAAATGAAGAGGAAGAAGACTCTATCACGGTGCTTTCTCCAGAGGAATTACTAGAACAGAGGATGGCTTCCCTCCAAACACAGAAAACCGACGAGTTCCATCAGTTTGCCATGAATTCTCCACAACGCATCTACATGCCTAATGGAGACGAAACTTATCTGGATAATTTCTTCATGTCGCTTGAAAAGGCTGATAGCCAGCATGTCAGGATATTACACCTGGGGGACTCACAGCTGGAATGCGACAGAATCTCATCATCGCTACGCGAACACTATCAAGAAGAGTTTGGAGGACATGGCGTAGGACTAGTCCCCGCGCTTCAAACCGTTGCGACATACACGCTTAGTCAATCCATCTATCCAAGCGACAATGTATTGCACAATATTGTATACGGTCCTGCCGAGACACATGCCTCCCATCGCAGGTATGGCGTCATGGGACAAGTAAACAGAGTGCACGGAGGCACCACCATTCGTCTGAATGCTCGAGACTTGAGAGACTATCCTCATTGTGGTGGCGTAAAACGCATCACGGTTATGGCACAAGGTTCGGGTGGAATGACTATCAAAGTTAATTCAGAGACATACAACCTTAACACCACAAACATAAACGACTCCTTTTCTCTGCTTACTGCTACGATTCCCAATGGCGCAAATGCGTTGACTTTGAACGTTCATGGAGAATATGACATCTATGGAATACAACTGGACGACGAGAAGGGAGTGGCTTTGGACAATGTGCCAATGAGAGGTTGCTCAGGTACGATCTTCACGAAGATTGACACAAATACTATGGCCCCTTTCTTCAAATACGAGAACGTCCGCTTAATCATCATGCAGTATGGGGGAAACTCAGTACCCGTTTGTAACAGCGAGAAGAGCATTTCGTCATACATGACGTCATTACGCAAACAGATTGACCTTTTCCATCGTATAGCACCTGATGCATCGATATTATTTATCGGACCTGCAGATATGGCAACACGCATTGGTGGAGAAATGAAGACCTACCCAAGTCTACCCCAAGTGGTTGATTCGCTAAGAGAAATGAGTCTTCAGTCTGGAGTGGCTTTTTGGGACATGTATTCTGCAATGGGTGGGAAAGGATCTATCGTCAGATGGTATCGGGCAAAACCCCAACTGGCAGGCGGCGACTTCATCCACTTTACCCCTAAAGGAGCCCAAAAGATGGCAGATATGCTCTATAGCACTCTTCAGCTTTACTATCGTTTCTATCGTTTGCGAAAAGGATTTGAAACAGAGGACGAAATCGAAAATATGCAATTCAACGACGCAGTTGCACCGATTGAGGGGTCATCTACAATTCTGGTTTCTGAACTTCCACCCCGTCCAAATCAGGATTCCTCCATTAAATCAGAAGAGGCTGTTGCAGATGAAACCAACAAGCCCACAATGCCGGCAGAGTCTCCGCAAGTCGAAATACCTGTAGAGAATGGTCAAAATGCCGGAAAAGCAAACAATAATTCCATTATAGGTGGAGAAGAATAAGAAAGGAATGCGCTCTCACAGACAAACATACCAATTTGTTACATGTATTATACTTATAGTATTTTGCGTGTTCTGTCATGCTGCCGTGCAAATAAACGGTTCTGTGGAGAAACTGAACTTCAAAGTTGTTCAAAAATCGGATAGTGCATATTTCAGACAAGAACATACTCAATTGCTCTTTCCTTCTGGCCATCAATATTTTGACTCACTATACAACAAACTTGAGGGCATAGAGGTTAACGACTCCCAACTACGAATACTTCATATGGGAGGAAGCCATGTGCAAGCAGGTGTGTTCACGGGAAGAATGAGAGAGAACTTCCAAGTGTTCCACCCTCAAAAACCTGCAGGAGCAGGAATTATTTTTCCTTTTTCCGCCTTGGGCACCAATGCACCTAAAGGTTACTCGTTCTCAGCAAACGGTAATTGGGAGAAATGCAAGAACATTGAAACTGCGCCGAAATATGCATTAGGCCTTTCTGGGGCCACAATTGTCTCAAAGGATAACTCTAGCAGCCTAACCCTGAAATACCCCATTCCTTTCGAACATATTTTGTTGTTTGGAAAGAATATTTCCGATACCGCATGGGTATACCCTATATTGATAGTTGATGGGGACACCATCTATCCACCCAAAAGTTCAGAGGAAGCGGCCTACGAGTTTTTGCTTTCTAATCCCACAAATGAATGTACTCTTGCGCTCACAGGCGACTCCTGTGGAAGATTTGCATTCCGAGGCATGATTGCTGACCCATATTCCCCCGGGATTACTTATTCCGCATCAGGCATCAACGGAGCTTCGGTTCCCTCATGGCTGAGATGCCAAAAGCTAGAAGAAGAATTACAACTGGTTGCACCTGACCTCGTGATATTTGGAATAGGTATCAATGATGCAAATGTCCTAAACTTCTCTCCTGAACAGTTTAAGGCTAACTATCGTCAACTAATATCACGCATCAGGAATTGCAATCCAAACTGCGCATTACTGTTCATTACAAATAATGACTGCTATTTACGAGTAGGAAGAAGAAAAAAAGCATTCAATAAGAATACCTCAAAGGCTGAACAAGCATTCATAGAATTAGCCACAGAATATAAAGGCGCCGTATGGAACTTATATCAAGTTATGGGTGGATATGGTTCGTCTTCAAAGTGGGTAAAGGCTGGACTCATGAAAAGCGATCATGTGCACTTTACAGAACGAGGGTATACCTTATTAGGCGACCTACTCTTCAACTCGATTCTTTCAGATTATATGGCAGAAAAAGAGGCGCCAAAAAATACAGAAGACATTCGCCCCGACACTACAGACAACACTCCTAGTAGCAATAATCAAGAACTCTCTTTGTGATGGATATCATTCAAGCACTCACACAATATCTGTTCGGAGTATTCTCCTTTGATCCGAATAGTCCACTACTGTTTACCCAATTCCACTTTTGGGCATTCTTCGCCATTGTATTCGCTGGATTTGCCTTGACACGCAATCGCCATTTGCTCCGGAACAGTTACCTATTCTTTGTCAGCCTTCTGTTTTACTACAAGACAAGTGGTTTGTTTGTCGGATTATTGATCTTCGTTACCTGTAGCGACTATCTTATTGCGCAGGCTATTGACTATTGTTCTGCGAAATGGAAAAGAAGAGCATGGCTGACGTTAAGCGTATGCATTGACCTCAGTATCCTCTGCTATTTCAAATATGCATACTTTTTCACGGATGTTGTGAATAGTATATTAGGCACTGATTTCCAGGTCTATAACATCATGGCAAGTGCTGGAAACAATATCCTGAGACACAATATATTTAATGTGGACAATATTGTCTTACCTGTTGGTATATCCTTTTTTACATTTCAGGCCATTAGCTACACCTGCGATGTGTATAAGGGATTGGTTAAACCCGTTCGGAATATCCTTGATTTCGGTTTCTATGTCAGTTTCTTTCCACAACTAGTGGCAGGCCCTATCATAAAAGCATCTGATTTTATTCCACAACTCTACAGAAAGTACTTCCTTTCAAGACGTATGTTTGGAATAGCCATCTTTTGGATCCTCAACGGATTAGCAAAGAAGATCATCCTCAGTGACTATCTTGCTGTTAATTTCATCGACCGAGTGTTTGACAATCCTCAACTGTTCTCGGGCTTTGAAAACCTGATGGCCTTATTTACATACTCGCTACAGGTATATGCCGACTTCTCTGGTTATACTGACATTGCAATTGGATTATCCTTGCTGATGGGCTTTCATCTGCCCGCAAATTTCAACTCCCCCTACAAGGCCCAGAACTGCGGCAACTTCTGGAAACGCTGGCACATCTCCCTGTCTCGTTGGTTGCAGACATACCTTTACATACCGTTGGGAGGTAATCGCGAAATCACTTTCGGTACGTATTTCTGGGTCTTCTTGCTTACTGCTATTGCCCTCATCCTTAGTGGCAATCCATGGATTGCATTAGGCGTAGCACTAATAGCTGTGGCTGTAGTCTATACTGCAATAAGACATCCGGAAAAGCGCAAAAAGATATACGCCAACCTCAACTCAATGATTACCATGCTTTTGGGTGGTCTTTGGCATGGTGCGAGCCTTAACTTCATAATTTGGGGCGGACTGAACGGAACAGGTATGATCATTTTCAAATTTTGGAGAGACATGAAACCTCTGAACCGAGCCTTAAGTACCTCACTCATTACGCTTGTTTTCTATGCTTTCATCCTATATTTGCCGGCGGCCATCTGGAATGTTCTTTTTATCTTTTCTGGCTTCATCTGCGTGAGTGCCTGGATACGCTATTTCTACACCTTATGCACATCTAGCAGAGAAAACACTTCCATGGCTTGGTTGAATCGCCCATGGGCAATTATCGTCACCTTTACATTTATCACATTCACCCGTTTGTTTTTCCGCTCTGGTAGCAACCTTGACCCTCAGGTTGCAAATGAAACGGCATGGCATATTGCCTCTACCATGATAAACCAAATGGGAACTTCATGGAATGTAAAAATATGGGATGTATGTATAGCCTATCGCAATGTTTACCTGTTATTCCTATTTGGCATGATCATTCATTGGTTGCCAACTAAAATTAAGCGTCGCTATCGCATCGCATTCAGCAATATGCCACTTACTATTATGTGCCTGGTGTGCATTTTATCTATCTTTGTTATTTATCAGTTTGTAACAGCAGAAATGCAACCTTTCATATACTTCCAGTTCTAACATAAAGTTTTCTTCCTGCAGAATTGTATCAACCCTCTTGCAGAACTATGATGAATAAATGAAAACAAGAAAAGGGTTGAGCAAAAGTGCAAAACAAGAATTTGACTAAACAAAAAAAATCGTCTCCGTTCAAGTGAACGAAGACGAGTATTTATTGCAATATAGAATTTGTCGGATTACTCAGCAGCGATCTCAGTAGCCTCTACTGCAGCCTCAGCAACGGGTGCCTCTGCGGTAGCCTTCTTTGAAGAACGACGAGTACGCTTAGCCTTCTTAGCAGTCTTAGCCATGTTCTCATCAAAGTCAACGAGCTCAATGAAGCACATAGGTGCATTATCATTAGCACGGAAACCAGTCTTGATGATACGAGTGTAACCACCGGGACGATCAGCTACCTTCTCAGAGATAACTTTGAACAACTCGGTTACAGCATACTTATCCTGCAAGTAGCTGAAGCATACACGACGAGAGTTGGTAGTGTCCTGTTTTGACTTTGTAATCAGAGGCTCTACATACTTCTTCAATGCCTTAGCCTTGGGTACGGTCGTAGTGATTCTTTTGTGCATAATCAAACTAACTGCCATATTACTGAGCATGGCAGCACGATGAGATGCAGTACGACCGAGATGGTTAAATTTTTTATTATGTCTCATTTTGTTTAATCTTTATCTAATTTATATCTTGTGATATCGGTTCCAAACGAAAGATTCAGACTCTCGAGCAAATCATCAAGCTCAGTGAGCGATTTCTTACCGAAGTTACGGAACTTAAGGAGGTCGGTCTTATTGAACTGTACCAAATCGCCGAGAGTGTCAACATTCGCAGCCTTCAAACAATTGAGGGCACGTACGGACAAATCCATATCGACAAGTTTGGTCTTGAGCAACTGACGCATGTGCAGTACCTCTTCATCGAACTCTTCATTGCCATCGCTATCTGAATTTTCAAGAGTAATCTTTTCATCAGAGAACAACATGAAGTGATAAATAAGGATTTTTGCAGCCTCTTTCAGTGCATCCTTTGGGTGTATGGAACCATCAGTTGTAATCTCCATTACGAGCTTCTCGTAGTCAGTCTTCTGCTCAACACGGAAGTTCTCAACGAAGTATTTTACATTTCTGATAGGAGTGTAAATTGAATCAATGGGGATAACATTAACATCAGTGCAATACTCACGGTTTTCCTCTGCGGGAACATAACCACGGCCCTTGTTAATGCTTATCTCAATCTGCATCGAAGCTTTGGCATCTAAATGGCAAATAACTAATTCAGGGTTTAACACTTCAAATCCAGTCAGATACTTGTTGAACTCACCAGCACGGAACTCAGTCATGTTCTCGATGGTTACGCTCACTTTCTCGTTCTCGAATTCTTCTACTATCTGTTTGAATCTTACCTGTTTGAGATTCAAGATAATGTTGGTTACATCTTCCTTTACTCCTGAAACGGTTGCAAACTCATGCTCAACACCGCTTATTGAAACGGTGTTGATAGCAAAGCCGTCCAGAGAGGAGAGGAGAATACGGCGCAAAGCATTACCTACGGTAGTACCAAAGCCACCTTCAAGGGGACGAAACTCGAACTTGCCGTACTTGTCGTCCGCCTCCAACATTAAAACTTTTTCAGGTTTTTGAAATGCTAATATCGCCATCCTTAATTATTATTTAGAGTACAACTCAACGATCAATTGCTCCTTGATATTCTCAGGAATATCTGCACGCTCGGGCTTGTGGAGGAACTTACCTGCCTTCTGAGACTCGTCCCACTCAATCCAGGGGTACTTGCTGTGGTTGAAACCAGCCAATGCAGCAGCAATTACCTCGAGTGACTTTGACTTCTCGCGAACACCAACAATCTGGCCTGCCTTAACGCTGTATGAAGGAATACTTACTACCTTACCATCAACAACAATGTGCTTGTGGTTTACAAGCTGACGAGCAGCAGCACGAGAGGGCGCAATACCTAAACGATAAACTACGTTGTCCAGACGACTCTCGAGATTCTGCAGCAGGATCTCACCAGTAATACCACTGGTACGAGCAGCCTTCTCAAACATGTTACGGAACTGCTTCTCCAATACACCATAAGTGTACTTTGCCTTCTGCTTCTCAGCGAGCATGACACCATACTCTGAAGTCTTTCTGCGGCGGTTGTTACCATGCTGGCCAGGAGGGAAATTTCTTTTAGAAAGTACCTTCTCACTGCCAATAATGGCCTCACCGAATCGACGGTCAATTCTTGATTTTGGACCTGTATATCTTGCCATAATCTATACTTACTTCTTTGTATTAAAATTAAACTCTTCTTCTCTTAGGAGGACGACATCCATTGTGTGGCAATGGAGTAACATCGATAATCTCTACTACCTCAATACCTGCACCATGACATGTACGGATAGCTGACTCACGACCGTTACCGGGACCTTTAACATAAGCCTTCACTTTTCTCAAGCCAAGGTCATATGCAACCTTTGCACAATCCTGAGCTGCCATCTGAGCTGCATAAGGAGTATTCTTCTTACTACCACGGAAACCCATCTTACCAGCAGATGACCAAGAAATTACCTGACCCTCGCTATTAGCAAGAGATACGATAATGTTATTGAAAGAGCTATGTACATGAAGCTGACCCATTGCGTCAACTTTTACGACTCTTTTCTTAGTAGCGACTGTTTTCTTTGCCATATCTAATTATTATTTAGTAGCCTTCTTCTTGTTAGCAACGGTCTTCTTCTTACCCTTGCGAGTACGAGCATTATTCTTTGTGCTCTGACCACGCACTGGCAAGCCATTACGATGGCGAACACCACGGTAGCAACCAATATCCATAAGGCGCTTGATGTTCATTGAGATCTCTGAACGCAAGTCACCTTCAACCTTGAACTCTGCACCAATAATCTCACGAATCTTAGCTGCATCGTCATCTGTCCAGTCACAAACCTTCTTATCACGGTCTACACCAGCCTTGTCCAGGATCTTACCTGCACTGCTACGGCCGAGACCATAAACATAAGTCAAAGCGATTTCACCTCTTTTATTCTGAGGTAAATCAACACCAACAATTCTAATTGCCATATACTATTATTTTCTTTTGCAATAAATATTAACCCTGACGAGTCTTATACTTAGGGTTCTTCTTGTTAATTACATACAGGCGACCCTTACGACGTACGATCTTGCAATCTGGGGTGCGCTTCTTTAAAGATGCTCTAGTTTTCATATCTTTATCTATTATTTATATCTGAATACGATTCGACCTTTAGAAAGATCATAAGGACTCATCTCTACTCTCACTTTGTCACCAGGAAGAATTTTAATGTAGTGCATTCTCATTTTTCCCGATATATGCGCAGTAATCTCATGCCCATTTTCAAGTTCAACATGGAACATTGCATTTGACAAAGATTCAGTAATAACTCCATCCTGTTCTATAGCGGACTGTTTTGCCATATTAATTCTTACAAGTTCAAGTTTTCAATTTCCTCGAAAGAGGAGAGAATATCAGGTTTTCCGTGATGAATAGCTATCGTATGCTCAAAGTGAGCTGCGGGTTTGCGATCTCGAGAGATAACCGTCCATTTATCTGATAAAAGATATATCTTTGGGTCACCCATCGTAATCATTGGTTCAATTGCAATACACATCCCATTCTTTAACATGGTACCATTTCCACGGCGACCATAATTAGGAACAGCCGGTTCTTCGTGCATTTCTTTGCCGATGCCATGACCGACAAATTCCCTTACAACTCCGTAACCATGTGATTCGCAATGCTGTTGTACAGCATAACCAATATCACCTATTCGCTTACCAGTCTGAGCTTCTTGAATACCCTTATATAGTGCTTCTTTTGTGACACTGAGCAATGATTTCACATCGTCAGCAACTTCTCCGACACAAAAGGTATAACAAGAATCACCATTATAACCATTTAACAATGTACCGCAATCTACAGAAACGATATCACCATCTTTAAGAGGATCATCATTTGGAATGCCATGTACAACTTGTTCATTAACTGAAGTACATATAGAGGCGGGGAAAGGACTACCGTATGGATTTGGGAAATTCAAGAAGGTAGGAATTGCCCCGTTGTCTCTAATGTATTCGTTAGCAATTTTATCCAACTGCTTGGTAGTAACACCAGGTTTTATTGATTTACCAATTTCAGCAAGTGTACGACCTACCAGCAGATTGGCTTCACGCATTAATTCAATCTCGTCCTCTGTCTTAAGAAAAATCATTGAATAGATAAATCTTAATAAGCAGACATACCGCTACGTCCATGAATTCTACCTGAACTTAGAAGACCATCATAATGACGCATCATAAGATGGCTCTCAATCTGCTGGAGTGTATCCAAAACAACACCAACAAGAATGAGCAGAGAAGTTCCTCCAAAGAATCCAGAGAACTCGGGAGATACATCGAACATGCGAGCGAAAACAGGCATGATAGCAATGAACGCCAGAATCAATGAACCTGGAGCCGTAATTCTAGACATAACTGTGTCAATGTAATCAGCTGTCTCCTTACCGGGCTTAACGCCAGGGATGAAACCATTATTACGCTTCATATCCTCAGCCATCTGAACAGGGTTCAAAGTAATTGCAGTATAGAAGAAGGTAAATGCGATAATAAGAACCGCACTCAACAGGTTATACCACAAACCCTGAGGATTGTTAAACGCAATAGTAACTGCAGATGCCTCACCAGCAATGAAACGTGAAAGAATACCAGGAATGAACATCAGAGCCTGAGCAAAGATGATAGGCATTACATTGGCAGCAAACACCTTCAATGGAATATACTGACGTGCACCACCTACTGCCTGATTGCCGACAACACGCTTTGCATACTGTACGGGAATCTTGCGAGTTCCCTGAACAAGTAGAATTGCAATGTTGACAACAGCAAACAGAACAATGATCTCAATTAGGAACATTACCAGACCACCACCAGTCATGTTGTTCAAACGGTGTGCAAGCTCCTGGAAGAACGCCTGAGGCAGACGAGCAATAATACCTAACATAATAATCAATGATACACCATTACCAATACCCTTATCGGTGATTCTCTCACCAAGCCAAAGTACGAACATACTACCTGCAGCAAGGATAACTGTACCTGTAATCAAGAATGACAACCAGTTGTCCAATGGAAGGGCAGTCTGATACTGAGCCTTCAAGTTTGCCAGATAAGCAGGACCCTGAACTAAAAGGATAATGATAGTAAGGAATCGAGTATACTGATTGATTTTGCGTCGACCACTTTCACCCTCACGCTGCATTTTCTGGAAGTAAGGTACAGCGACGCAAAGCAGCTGAATAACAATAGAAGCCGAAATATAGGGCATAATACCCAATGCAAAAATAGATGCATGGGTAAACGCACCACCAGAGAACATACTCAACAAGTTCAACAGTCCATTACCATTAGCCTGCTGCTCCATAACTGCTTGTGCAGTATTAGGATCAATACCAGGCAATACGATATATGAACCGAAACGATAGATAGCTGCAAAAGCCAGGGTGAAGAGGATTCGTACTCGCAAATCCTCAACACTCCATATGTTCTTTAAGGTTTCTATTAACTTCTTCATCTAATTACAATTTTGTGGCGGTACCGCCGGCATTTTGAATTGCAGTTTCAGCTGACTTAGAGAATGCATGAGCAACAACCTCTACCTTTGCAGTAAGAGCGCCATTACCGAGAACCTTAACCTTCTGGTTTGCATTGCAAATACCAGCAGCAACAAGCTCCTGCATAGTAATCTTCTCTGCTCCGTTATCAGCGAGCTTCTGGATAACATCAAGATTCAAGGGATAATACTCAACACGGTTGATATTCTTGAATCCGAACTTGGGAAGACGACGCTGCAAAGGCATCTGACCACCCTCGAAACCGATCTTTCTCTTGTAGCCAGAACGTGCCTTAGCACCCTTGTGACCACGGGTAGAAGTACCACCCAAGCCAGAACCGGGACCACGGCCAATTCTACGACGAGAATGTGTAGCACCCTCAGCAGGTTTCAAATTATTTAATTTCATAATTGTCGTTTATTGAAGAATTAAACTTTTAGTCAATTACTGTAACCAGGTGGTGTACAGTATTGATAAGGCCACGATTTGAGGGAGTATCCTCAATCTCAACTACCTTATTGAGCTTACGAAGTCCCAGAGTGTCAAGAGTAGCCTTCTGAGTCTTAGGAGCATGAATTCTGCTTCTAACTTGCTTTACTTTAATTGTAGCCATTATAAACCTCCTTATCCTCTAAATACTTTTTCAACTGAAATACCACGGTTAGCAGCTACAGTCTGAGCGTCACGCATTGAAGCGAGAGCTGCGATGGTAGCCTTAACCAAGTTGTGGGGATTTGAAGAACCCTTTGACTTTGCCAAAACGTCCTTTACACCTACGCTGTCCAATACAGCACGCATAGCACCACCAGCAACAACACCGGTACCGGCAGAAGCGGGCATAATCAAAACTTCGGCACCACCAAAGTGAGCAGTAGCCTCATGAGGTACAGTACCCTTAACAACGGGAACCTGAACCAGATTCTTCTTAGCTGCCTCAACACCCTTAGCGATAGCTGCTGTTACTTCGCCAGCCTTACCTAAACCCCAACCGATAATACCGTTCTCGTTACCTACGACAACGATGGCAGAGAAAGTGAAGGTTCTACCACCCTTTGTTACCTTGGTAACACGGTTGATAGCAACCAATCTATCCTTCAATTCGGTATCGCTATTTACCTTTACAATATTTGCCATAATCAAATTTAGAATTTAAGTCCACCGTTACGCGCTGCATCAGCAACTTCCTTAACACGTCCGTGATACAGATAACCATTACGGTCGAAAACAACTGAAGTGATACCTGCCTCGAGAGCCTTCTTAGCAGCCAGCTCACCAACCTTTGCAGCCTGCTCCTTCTTAGGCATATTCTCCATACCGAGAGATGATGCACTAGCCAGAGTAGTACCAGTCAGGTCGTTGATAATCTGAACATAAATCTGCTTATTGCTTCTGAATACAGACATACGAGGGCGCTCTGCAGTTCCAGAGATCTTATTACGTACTCTGTACTTAATCTTGATTCGTCTTTCTATTTTTGTAGTCATGATCTTACAGTTTTAAAATTACTTAGCACCTGCTGACTTACCAGACTTGCGACGAATCTGTTCACCAACAAACAGAACACCCTTACCCTTATAAGGCTCAGGCTTGCGGAAGGTGCGGATTTTAGCACAAACCTGACCAAGCAGCTGCTTGTCACAAGACTTCAAAATGATCAAAGGATTCTGGTTACGCTCAGACTTTGTCTCAACACTGATCTCCTGGGGAAGCATGATCAGGATGGGATGAGTATAACCGAGAGCGAACTCAAGAAGATTACCCTGATTAGATACACGATAACCTACACCGACAAGCTCGAGCTTCTTCTCATAACCCTCGTTAACACCAACAACCATATTGTTGATAAGTGAACGATAAAGGCCATGGAAAGCATGCATCTGCTTAGCATCTACAGTGTCGTTAGTGGTATCCATTTCGAAGGTTACCTCACCCTCAGACATATTTATCTTGATTGAAGGATGAACACGCTGAGTCAGTTCGCCATTCTTACCCTTAACGGTAACGACATTCTCATCACTGACATTGATAGTAACGCCAGCAGGAATGGTAATAGGCAATTTTCCAATTCTAGACATATTTCAATCCTCCTATTAATATACGTAGCAAAGAACTTCACCACCAATCTTAAGATCAGCAGCTTCCTTGTTCGTCATTACACCCTTGGAAGTGGATAAAATAGCAATACCCAATCCGTTAATTACTCTAGGCATATCCTTGTAACCAGCATACTTACGCATACCGGGGGTTGAAACACGGATAAGCTTCTTGATTGCGCTCTGCTTTGTAGCATTGTCATACTTCAACGCAATCTTAATTGTACCCTGAGGGCCATCCTCAACGAACTTGTAGTTCAAGATGTAACCCTTCTCGAAGAGAATCTTAGTGATTTCCTTCTTCAAATTTGACGCAGGAGCTTCTACGACTCTGTGCTTAGCCATAATCGCATTTCTCATTCGCGTCAGAAAATCTGCTATAGGATCTGTCATTTTAAAATGAATTTAATTAATCGGGACTACCCCGACAATATTAAAAATTAACTCGAAATCTTCTGTGTAGCGGATTACCAGCTTGCTTTCTTTACGCCGGGAATCAGACCGTTTGATGCCATCTCGCGGAACTGGATACGGCTGAGACCGAACAAGCGGATATAGCCCTTTGGACGACCAGTGATCTTGCAGCGGTTGTGCAGACGAATAGGATTTGCGTTGCGGGGAATAGCCTGCAACTTCTGTGCAGCCTCAAAAGCGTCTACGGGATCGCTATTGGGGTCGTTGACAATCTTCTTCAATGCTGCGCGCTTCTCAGCATACTGAGCTACAAGCTTCGCTCTCTTGACCTCACGGGCCTTCATTGATTCTTTTGCCATGATTCAATTAGTTTTTTGCGTTCTTGAAAGGAAGACCGAACTCCTTGAGAAGAGCATAACCCTCTTCATCAGTCTTAGCAGTGGTAACGAAAGTGATATTCATACCGAGGATACGATCGATAGCATCGATGTTGATCTCGGGGAAGATAATCTGCTCCTGGATACCCAGTGTGTAGTTACCACGACCATCAAACTTGCTTTCAATACCCTTGAAGTCACGGATACGAGGGAGTGCAACACGTACGAGCTTCTCAAGGAACTCATACATACGCTCACGACGCAAAGTTACCATAACACCAATAGGCATCTTCTTACGCAACTTGAACTGAGCAACGTCCTTCTTACTCAAAGTAGCAACAGCCTTCTGGCCAGTGATTGCACTAATCTCGTTAATAGCTACTTCAATGATTTTCTTATCAGCAGTTGCCATACCCAGACCCTGATTAACAACGATCTTCTTGAGTACGGGAATCTGCATGGTAGAAGAATAGTTGAACTGCTTCTTCAGTGCAGGAGCAATACGCTCTGCATATTCCTTCTTAAGGCTTGCTGTATTTGCCATTACTTAATCTCCTCTCCAGATTTTTTTGCATAACGGACCAGTTTGCCCTCTGCGTTTAACTTTCTACCGATACGGGTAGGCTTACCAGTCTTGGGATCAACAACATTCAGGTTAGAAATCTGAATGGGAGCCTCCATCTTTACAATGCCACCCTGAGGGTTCTGTGCACTGGGCTTCTGGCTCTTGCTTACCAAGTTTACACCTTCTACAATGGCGCGCTGCTCCTTTACGAGCACCTTCAACACCTTACCAGTCTGACCCTTGTTGTCGCCAGCATTAACGTAAACTGTATCGCCTTTCTTAATATGTAACTTACTCATCTTTTTAATTCTTCTTTATAAAATTAAAGAACCTCAGGTGCCAAAGAAACAACCTTCATGTTGACAGCTCTGAGCTCGCGAGCAACAGGACCAAAGATACGACTACCGCGCAACTCACCTGCATTGTTCAGCAGGACACATGCGTTGTCATCGAAACGGATATATGAACCGTCAGGACGACGAACTTCCTTCTTGGTGCGTACGATAAGTGCCTTTGATACAGATCCAGCCTTAACATCGCTGGTGGGGATTGCGTTCTTGATAGCAACGACAATAACATCACCAACCGATGCATAACGGCGGCGAGTACCACCCAATACACGGATGCAAAGCGCCTCACGAGCACCGCTGTTGTCTGCGACTACCAGTCTTGATTCTACTTGTATCATAATTACTTAGCTCTTTCTACGATATTAACTACTCTCCATCTCTTGGTCTTGCTCAAAGGACGAGTCTCCATGATGAGAACTGTATCACCCTTGTGGCAATCATTCTTCTCGTCGTGAGCATGGTATTTCTTCGTCTTGCTGACGAACTTACCATAAATAGGGTGCTTCTCCTTGAACTTAGCAGCTACTACAATGGTCTTATCCATCTTGTCGCTTACTACGACACCCGTTCTTGTCTTTCTTAAATTTCTAGCTTCCATGTGTAGGACCATTATTATTTGTTAAGCTCACGCTGACGGAGAATGGTCTCCAAGCGAGCGATATTACGACGCGCAGCCTTAATCTGAGAATTGTTCTGCAGGGGTGCTACAGCGTGGTTGAGCAACATCTGATGATAGTTAGCCTTCTCGGTCTGGATGGTCTCCTTCAAGTCGGCATCACTCAGCTTCTGAATTTCTGCAATTTCCATAATTATTATGCGTTTTTGTCGTAATCTCTTCTTACGATGAACTTAGTTGTAACGGGGAGTTTCTGAGCAGCAAGGCGGAGTGCCTCCTTTGCGATCTCATAAGAAACGCCTTCAATCTCGAAAATAATACGTCCGGGGGTAATGGGGAACACATAACCTACGGGATCACCCTTACCCTTACCCATACGTACGTCAGCAGGCTTCTTGGTGATTGGCTTGTCAGGGAAGATACGAATCCAACTCTGACCCTCACGCTGCATATAACGAGTCATAGCCACACGAGCAGCCTCAATCTGGCGAGCGGTGATCCAGTGTGTATCAAGTGACTTGATACCGAATGAACCAAAAGCGAGCTGATTGCCACGCTGCGCATTACCCTTACGGGCATTTTTTTGTGGCCTTCTATATTTAGTTCTTTTAGGTTGTAACATGATTCAAATGCTTTTAACGGTTGTTGTTCTTCTTGCGGCGAGGACCACGACGATCGTTGCCACCATTGTTGAAGTTGCGGCCAGACTCCTTCTGCTGTGAGAAGTTAGGAGCCAAGTCCTTCTTACCATAAACCTCACCGCGGCAGATCCAAACCTTGATACCAAGCAAACCTACCTTTGTGAGAGCCTCGCTCTGGCAGAAATCGATGTCTGCACGGAGTGTGTGAAGAGGAGTACGACCTTCCTTGAACATCTCGCTACGTGCCATTTCAGCACCATTCAGACGACCAGCGATCAATACCTTAACGCCTTCAGCACCAGCACGCATAGTATTGGCAACAGCCATCTTGATTGCACGACGGTAAGCAATCTTACCCTCAATCTGACGAGCAATGCTGTTAGCAACGATAGTAGCATCGAGCTCAGGCTTCTTTACCTCAAAAATATTAATCTGAATATCCTTGTCGGTAACCTTCTTCAACTCTTCCTTCAACTCATCTACCTTCTGACCACCCTTACCGATGATCAAACCTGGACGAGCGGTGCATACAGTAATGGTAACCAACTTCAAAGTACGCTCGATAACGATACGTGAGATGCTTGCGTCACCAAGACGAGTGTTCAAGTACTTACGAATCTTGTTATCCTCGAGCAGAGAATCACCGAAGTTCTTGCCACCGAACCAATTGGAATCCCAACCGCGAACAAAACCCAAGCGGTTGCTTATAGGATTAACTTTCTGTCCCATAGTTTCTTCTTAATTAATCATTCTTAGTGTCAACGAACAAGGTGACATGGTTACTACGCTTACGAATTCTATAACCACGGCCCTGAGGTGCAGGTCTCATACGCTTCAAAGTTGCACCCTCGTCAACGAATACTCGTGTAACGAAGAGCTCGCCATCTTCAGCCTTACGCTCGTTCTTCTGTTCCCAGTTAGCAATAGCAGAACGAAGCAATTTCTCAACATCAGCAGCAGCAGCCTTAGATGCGAACTTAAGAGTTGCAAGTGCCCTGTTAACTTCCATACCGCGGATCATATCAACCACATATCTCATCTTGCGGGGAGAAGAGGGACAACCCTTGAGCTTAGCAAAATACTGCTTCTTCTGGGCTTCTTTTCTAGCTTCAGCAGCTAATCTTTTTCTATTTCCCATTATATTATTACTCTAATTTTTTTGGACAATGCCTGCTTATTTCTTGTTACCTGCATGGCCACCGAACTTACGAGTGGGAGCAAATTCGCCCAACTTGTGTCCAACCATATTCTCAGTAACATAAACAGGAATAAATTTATTACCGTTATGAACAGCGACAGTATGACCTACGAAATCAGGTGAGATCATGCTAGCGCGGGCCCAAGTCTTGACAACTGTCTTCTTGCCACTCTCATTCATGGCGAGAATTTTCTTCTCGAGATTTACCTCGATATATGGACCTTTCTTTAATGAACGACTCATATTTTATTCTGGTTAACTTTGTTACTTCTTGTTAGCTCTTTCGATAATGTACTTGTTAGACTGCTTCTTAGGTGCACGAGTCTTGAGACCCTTAGCGTACAGACCCTTACGTGAACGGGGATGACCACCGCTCTGGCGTCCTTCACCACCACCCATTGGGTGATCATGTGGGTTCATAACTACACCACGGTTGTGAGGACGACGGCCCTGCCAGCGTGAACGACCAGCCTTACCTGAGCTCTCCAAACCATGATCGCTATTACCTACGCTACCTACAGTTGCCTTACAAGCTGAGAGGATCTGACGGGTCTCTCCTGAGGGAAGCTTGATAACACAGTAACGACCCTCACGAGAAGTCAACTGTGCAAAGTTACCAGCTGAACGAACGAGCAAAGCGCCCTGACCGGGACGGAGCTCGATGTTGTGGATAACGGTACCAACGGGGATGTTTGCAAGAGGAAGAGTGTTACCGATTTCAGGTGCAGCATCTGCACCGCTCATCAATGTAGCACCAACCTTCAAACCGTTGGGAGCGATAATATAACGTTTTTCACCATCAGCGTAGAACAACAGAGCAATGCGAGCTGAACGGTTGGGATCATACTCGATTGTCTTAACTACAGCTGGAACACCATCCTTCTCTCGCTTGAAGTCAATGAAGCGGAACTTCTGCTTGTGACCGCCACCGATGTAACGCATGGTCATCTTACCGACGTTGTTGCGACCACCAGTAGAGCGCTTTCCATAAACGAGAGACTTCTCAGGTACTGATGCAGTAATCTCCTCGAAAGTACCTATAATCTTGTGTCTCTGGCCCGGTGTTGTGGGCTTAAATTTACGTACTGCCATCTTATTTATTAAATGTTGCTATAGAAATCAATTGTTTCGCCATCCTTCACGGTGACGATTGCCTTCTTGTAGGCATTCTTACGGCCGCGGATCAAACCTGCCTTGGTATAGCGAGTCTTATTCTTGCCAGCGTAAACACAGGTATTAACTGCGGTTACGTTGACATTGTACAGAGCCTCAACCTCCTTAGCGATCTCGATCTTATTGGCATCAGGACGAACGATGAAGCCGAACTTATTCTGCTTCTCCGTAATACTGGTCATCTTCTCAGTGATCAGGGGTTTAATGATATATGCCATAGTTCTGTGACTTATCGTTATTTCGTTAAGTTGCCATCAATAACAGCGAGCGCACTTTCAGCCATAACGACCACGTCAGCGTTCAATACTTTGTAGGTATTTAATGCTGATGCGGGCATCATTTCGACGCGTTCGATGTTTCGAGCTGACAAATATACGACTTTATCTGCACCTGGCAAAACGAACAGTGCCTTCTTGCCTGCAATTTTAAGATTATTTAACACCTCGATGAATGATTTGGTCTTTGGAGCCTCAAAAGTGAAGTCCTCAACTACCATAAGTGCATTCTCCTGAGCCTTGTAGCTGAGAGCGCTCTTACGAGCCAAAACACGCACCTTCTTGTTCAACTTAAAACCGTAGTCACGGGGCTGGGGACCGAATACACGAGCACCACCTACGAGTACGGGAGAGTTGATGTCACCACGACGAGCGCCACCACCGCCCTTCTGACGGCCGAGCTTGCGGGTAGAACCGCTCATCTCGCTACGCTCCTTAGACTTTGCGGTACCCTGACGCTGGTTAGCGAGGTACAGCTTTACATCCAGATAGATAGCATGGTCGTTGGGGGTAACGCCGTATACAGCGTCATTGAGCTGAACCTTACGACCGGTCTCAGCACCCTTGATATTTAAAACACTAACTTCCATCTTACTTAATAATGCTTACGATTGAACCATTGTAACCGGGAACACTACCCTTAATAAGAAGCAGGTTGTGCTCGGGAATTACCTTTAACACTTGCAGGTTGTGGGTAGTTACGCGGTCGCAGCCCATCTGGCCACCCATACGCATTCCCTTGAATACCTTTGCGGGGTATGAACAAGCACCGATAGAACCGGGCTTGCGCAGACGGTCGTCCTGACCGTGTGTAGCCTGACCTACACCGCCGAAACCATGGCGCTTAACAACACCCTGGAAACCCTTACCCTTAGAGGTAGCGATTACATCTACGAAGTTGCAGTCTGCAAAAACATCAACGGTGATAGTGTCACCCAGGTTAACCTCCTGGTCAAAACCTGTGAACTCGGCCAAGTGTCTCTTGGGGGTGGTACCAGCCTTCTTAAAGTGTCCCATCATAGGAGCAGTGGTATTCTTCTCCTTTGCTTCCTGAAAACCGAGCTGAACAGCTGCATAGCCATCCTTCTCAACACTCTTGATCTGAGTAACCACACAAGGACCTACTTCGATAACAGTGCATGGTACATTCTTACCCTCGGCACTGAATACGGATGTCATTCCGATTTTCTTTCCTAATAATCCTGGCATTTCAGTTATTCTCTATTATTAATAATGTAAATTTGTTGCTTAAACGTGTATCTATTAAAACAAGGTATTAGACCTTGATCTCAACCTCAACACCGCTGGGCAACTCCAGCTTCATCAGCGCGTCAACAGTCTTAGCAGTGCTGCTGTAGATGTCGATAAGACGCTTGTAAGAACTCAACTCAAACTGCTCGCGGCTCTTCTTGTTAACGAAGGTTGAGCGGTTTACAGTGAAAATGCGCTTGTGAGTGGGAAGGGGAATTGGACCGCTTACAACAGCACCAGTAACCTTCACGGTCTTCACAATCTTCTCGGCAGACTTGTCTACCAAGTTGTGATCATAGCTCTTCAGCTTGATACGGATTTTCTGACTCATGATTTACTAATAATTATTGTGATTAATAGTTAGAGGAGAGAGGTACACCGTCTAAGAGTCATTCGCTAGGCGGTGCCTCCTCTTCTCTTAAAATATTACTTTGGATTAAACCAAGTCAACACGACCCTTGCACTCCTCGAGTACAGCCTTAGCAATACCGCTGCTTACGGGAGCATGGTGATCGTAGGTCATTGACGAGGTTGCACGGCCAGAGGTAATGGTACGCAGAGCGGTTACATAACCGAACATCTCTGCCAGGGGAACCATAGCCTTAACCAAGCGAGCACCGGTACGAGTGGTATCCATACCCTCAACCTGACCACGACGCTTGTTCAAGTCACCGATTACATCACCCATGTTCTCCTCAGGAGTAACAACCTCCAACTTCATGATGGGCTCCATCAGTACGGGCTTAGCCTTAGCGCAGCAAGCCTTGTATGCCATCTGAGCAGCGAGTTCGAATGACAACTGGTCAGAGTCAACGGGGTGGAAGCTACCATCGCAAAGCTCAACCTTCAGGCTGTCCATGGGGAAACCACCGAGCACACCATTCTTCATGGCTGCCTCGAAGCCCTTCTGAACTGAGGGAATGAACTCCTTGGGAATGTTACCACCAGTTACACTGTTGATGAACTGCAGCGCGCCCTTCTCTCTCCAATCGTAATCCTCATCTACGGGACCAACATTAACGATGATATCAGCGAACTTACCACGACCACCAGACTGCTTCTTGTAAACCTCACGGTGGTTAACGGTCTGGGTAATTGCCTCCTTGTAGTTAACCTGGGGCTTACCCTGGTTACACTCTACCTTGAACTCACGCTTCAGACGGTCGATGATGATATCGAGGTGAAGCTCACCCATACCGCTGATGACAGTCTGGCCGCTCTGCTCGTCTGTACGAACGGTGAAGGTAGGATCCTCCTCAGCCAACTTAGCGAGACCATTAGACAACTTGTCGAGGTCCTTCTGGGTCTTGGGCTCTACAGCGATACCGATAACGGGATCGGGGAAGTCCATTGACTCGAGTACCAAGGGGAATGCAGCGTCGTCAACCAAGGTATCACCAGTGTGAATATCCTTGAAACCAACGCCAGCACCGATATCACCAGCACCAATAACCTCAACGGGGTTCTGGTGGTTTGAGTGCATCTGGAAGATACGGCTGATACGCTCCTTCTTGCCAGAACGTACATTGTAAACATACGAACCAGCCTCGATCTTACCTGAGTAAACGCGGAAGAAAGTCAGACGACCAACATAGGGGTCGGTAGCAATCTTAAATGCGAGGGCAGAGGTGTGATCCTCCTCATCGGGAGTACGAGTCTCCTCTTCGCCAGTCTCAGGGTTGGTACCTGTGATGACGGGAGTATCGAGGGGAGAAGGAAGGAACATACAAACATAGTCGAGCAAAGTCTGTACACCCTTGTTCTTGAATGAAGAACCACAGGTCATAGGAGTCAGAGTCAGGTTCAGTGTACCCTTACGGATAGCTGCGATCAACTCCTCCTCGGTGATGCTATCGGGATCCTCAAAGAACTTCTCCATGAGGTTCTCATCCTGCTCAGCTGCGAGCTCAACCAGCTTGTTACGCCATTCGTTGCACTCGTCAACCATGTCTGCGGGAATCTCCTCAACATCGTATTCAGCACCCATGGTTTCATCGTGCCACAAGATAGCCTTCATCTTGATCAAGTCAACGATACCCTTAAAGTTCTCCTCAGCACCGATGGGTACTGCGATAACAGCGGGAGTAGCACCCAGGACGTCCTTCATCTGGCGAACAACCTCGAAGAAGTCAGCACCAGAGCGGTCCATCTTGTTTACATAACCCATACGGGGAACATTGTACTTGTCAGCCTGGCGCCATACGGTCTCTGACTGGGGCTCAACACCACCTACTGCACAGTATGCACCAACTGCACCATCCAATACACGGAGTGAACGCTCAACCTCAGCGGTGAAGTCAACGTGTCCCGGAGTATCGATCAAGTTGAACTTATACTTGTTTCCGTTGTAGTTCCAAAATGCTGTAGTTGCAGCAGAGGTAATAGTGATACCACGCTCCTGCTCCT
>DCIS01000112.1:41653-56767 GCA_002317475.1 Prevotellaceae bacterium UBA1720
CCATCCAGTCCATGGTAGCTGCACCTTCGTGCACCTCACCGATCTTGTGAGTCTTACCAGTGTAGAAAAGGATACGCTCAGAAGTTGTTGTCTTACCGGCATCGATATGAGCCATGATACCGAAGTTACGAGTCAAATGTAAATCTTGCTTTGCCATTTGTCTTTCTTTACCTTAAATTAAGCTATTACCTTATTATTAGAAACGGAAATGAGCAAATGCACGGTTAGCCTCAGCCATGCGGTGCATATCCTCCTTACGCTTGTAAGCACCACCCTGCTCGTTGAATGCGTCCATGATCTCTGCAGCCAGCTTGTCAGCCATGGTCTTACCACCACGCTTACGAGCGAACAGAATCATGTTCTTCATTGAAATAGACTCCTTACGGTCAGGACGAATCTCAGTAGGAACCTGGAAAGTAGCACCACCGATACGGCGGCTCTTAACCTCTACCTGAGGAGTGATCTTGTCCAGAGCCTCCTTCCAGATCTCCAGTGAAGACTTCTCCTCATTGGCCATCTTGGTCTTAACAATTTCGAGTGAGTTGTAGAAGATCTCGTATGAGATGCTCTTCTTACCATCATACATCAGATGGTTTACAAACTTAGAAACCTTCACGTCGTTGAACACGGGATCGGGAAGGATAATTCTCTTTTTTGGTTTTGCTTTACGCATTGTTTTGTTGTTTTTGGTTTTGGGCTGCATTCTCGCGTTCTTCAGCCGCTCCTCCGAGTGGCTTACTCAACCTTAGTTTACAAGCCAAAACAATGTTATTAAAAAAGTTTTTCAAGCCTTTCAAGAGAAACCTTACTCCGAGGTAAGTGTTTCTCTCAACCGGAGGCTTGTCCCGGTCATTGTCTTCCGTTGCCTAAGCAATCAGCTCATGATTACTTCTTAGCAGCCTTAGGACGCTTAGCTCCGTACTTAGAGCGACGCTGTGTACGGTTAGCAACACCTGCGGTATCAAGAGTACCACGTACGATGTGATAACGTACACCAGGGAGGTCCTTAACACGACCACCACGAACCAGCACGATGCTGTGCTCCTGCAGGTTGTGACCCTCTCCGGGGATGTAACTGTTGACCTCCTTAGAGTTGGTCAAACGAACACGGGCTACCTTACGCATAGCCGAATTAGGCTTCTTAGGTGTGGTAGTGTACACACGAACGCAAACACCGCGACGCTGAGGACAGCTGTCGAGAGCGGGGCTCTTGCTCTTGTCTACCAACACGGTACGGCCTTTTCTTACCAATTGTTGAATTGTAGGCATTTTGTTTTGAATTTATATGTTATAATTGTAATTTATGCAAGTATTTGTTGACAAACGGGCACTATATACCCATTTCGGGCTGCAAAGTTACGAATTATTTTCCAATTATCCTCACACGCGAGCCAACTATTTTCACATTTGTCTCAAAAAAGGCCCATTTTAACTAAATTTTAAGATAGTTTAACGATTCAGGGTGGCAAAAATCGTGTTTTTTATGCCAAAAAGCAAGGTTTTTCCACACATCTATGGATCAATTACGCTCAAAGAACAGACAAAACCCATTACTTTCTAACACCACTCACGCGTATATATATAATAAGGTGACATATTCTGAATAAACTTTCCCGCAGAACAAAAGAAGAAGCACCCCACCCTATCACGGATGAGATGCCTATAACACTTTATACCCTTCTTTAGATAAAGAGCAAACCAGAAAAGGGACGTGAACAGAGGCTAGATCAAGCCTCGCCCTGAGGAGTGCCGAAAGGTGCAATAGTACGACCCTTAGCCTGCTGCGGAGCTTCCAACTTGATGGTACCAAATGCTTGCTCATAGCGAGCAATATTTTCTTGGAGAGCAAAAAGCAGTCGTTTTGCGTGCTCAGGAGCCAAAATCACACGGCTCTGCACCTTTGCCTTAGGAGCACCGGGCATTACGCTTACAAAATCCGTCACAAACTCTGTTCTGCTATGTGCGATCATTGCCATATTGGCATACACACCACCAGCCACCTCGGGAGTCACCTCAACTTGAAGCTGAGCTGGCTTCATTTCTTCATTAGCCATAATTGTATTCTTACGTTTTTATTTTGTTCAATATTAGCACAAAGTTACGCAATAATCTTCGAAAATGCAACAAAGGAAGGAAGAAAGAATACATTTTTAGTCAAATAAATGAAGAATTTAGTATTTATTAGTTACCTTTGCACCGTATAACAAAATACCCTTTCATCATGCAGAAACAGAAAAACGCGTTAACTACAAAAGAGTACATCATACCTTTCATGCTGATTACCAGCCTCTTCTTCCTTTGGGGATTTGCAAGGGCTATACTTGACGTGCTGAACAAACACTTTCAGGATGCACTGAATATCGGCATCACGCAAAGTGCACTAATACAGGTAACAACCTACATGGGTTATTTTCTTATGGCGATACCTGCTGGCAAATTCATTATAAAATATGGATATCGCAGAGGCGTAGTATTTGGATTAACACTTTTCGCACTAGGTGCTTTCCTCTTTTATCCCTGTACGGGTATGGAGGCACAGACTGCCTTCTACGGATTTGTGGGATGCCTGTTCATTATCGCCTGTGGCCTGGCTTTCCTGGAAACCTCGGCAAATCCCTACTCCACCCAACTTGGTCCTGCCGAAACAGCAACAAGCAGATTGAACCTTTCTCAGTCCTTTAACGGTATGGGTAGTTTTCTGGCACCACTGATTGTAGGTGGTTTCCTCTTTACTGAGTCCGAGAATGGCAAACAAGCCGACATTTCCATACCATACCTGGTCATGGGTGGTATTGTAGTAGTCATTGCTATCATCTTCTCGCTGGTAAAACTGCCCAATATCATCACTAACGAACAAGAAGAAGCCGCAAATTCCAACAACAGCGAGGGTGACACCAGCATCAAGAAGTTGCTCAAGAATAAGATGTTTACTCTTGGTCTCATCTCACTATTAGCATACGAGGTAAGTGAGATCAGCATCAACAGCTACTTCGTCAATTTCACCACAGATATGGGTTGGCTTCAGAACTCAACAGCCAGCTATATCCTCTCCCTTGGACTCGTTGTCTTTATGCTTGGCCGTTTCATCGGAAGTGGATTGATGATGGTTATGCGAGCAGAACGAATGTTGTGGCTATGTGCAACGGGATGCGTAGTATGCCTGGGAATGCTTATGGTTACAGCACGTTTAGATGGAGGTGAGAATGGAGTACTGAGCAAACTCTCATTAGCCTTTCTGATTGGCAACTACCTTTTTGAGAGTATCATGTTCCCCACCATTTTCTCCCTTGCATTAAAAGGACTTGGCGAACAGACCAAGACAGGATCATCATTGCTGATGATGACACCCGTTGGTGGATGTGGATTCCTGCTGGTGGCATGGATGGCAGACAAAACCGATCCCCTTACTCCATTCTTGATCCCCCTCATAGGTTTTGCCATTGTATGGTACTATGCAAAGAAACTATTAGCAAAGAAATAAGCAAGTAACCAGACTACCCTCAACTTATTCTCAGACTACATAGTGTCTTAACGCATTCTTTGTACCTTCGCGATGATTCCGCGAAGGATCCGCGAAGGTTCCGCGAAGGAATCTCGGAACCTCACAAGTAACAAGAGAGAGTCAAACCGGGCTGTTCAACCACTAACGGCACTCTTTGGGAATGCGCTTGATGATCTCTTGCTCAGACCCACGAAGAGGACCAGAACCCTCAAGTTTCAAGGTAGAAGCAGCTGCACCAAAATGAGCAGCCAGACGAGGTTCATATCCCTGAGCACGACGATAGACATAACCCATGACATAGGTGTCACCACAACCTGTAGAATCAACCAACTGGGTTGGAGGATATGCAGGGATATCATAAAACTGTCCATTATACAAGATAATGCTGCCTAACGAACCAAGCGTAAGCAGAACTTCCTTGACACCCCACTCTGCTAATTGCTGGGCAGCCTGACGCAAATCTGATAGACCCGTAAGCACCTCGGCTTCATATTCATTAACCTTGAGAATATCAATATATTTCAGGGCCTCAAGCTTATCCTCCCAATCACAAGCGTAGACCTTTTCGCCACGCACCTCACGAAGATATCCTTGTGCATCAACCACCAAAATGCCACGCTGAGACAAGTATTTGATAGTTTCAAGCGAGAAATCATCTGCCAAAAGACTACCTAAAATAATATACCTAGCTTCTACATCCAGCAAAGCCTCTTTAGTAAAAGGATCAGCCTTTGCCAAGACCCTCTGTTGACGCTCATCGGGATTATCCCCATAGATATTTTCGAAAAAGACACTATGACGAGAGGGAATCACTTGCGTCTCAACTCCCAAAGCACGAAGGTCATCAACGGCCTTCATGTCTTCCTCTGCCAAAGAGGTAATCAGTCGATAAGAAATCTGCTTATCCTCCATTTGGCAAAAGCCATGGCTAAAATAAAATGACGCGCCTCCTGGCATATAGACCTCGCTGCGAGGAGTGACAATCTTGTCCTTTGTAATGTGACCGATGCAAATGATGTCTGTCATGATAATAGATAGGAATTTGTGATGTAAATAAGTATATGCTATAAATCAAATGCAAAAAGGAAGCGGAATTACTCCTCCAAGCAAGATTCCAAATTGGCTATTGTGGTGATAATTTTGGTAGGTAATGATTCGTCAATAACCTCATTGCCCCAACCTACACCCTTAATCCATACCGTTTTACAACCAATAGAACTGGCAGGTTGAATATCCTTGGAGAAGGAGTCGCCAATCACCACGACATCCTCAGCCTTCATACCCAAGGCATCAACTCCTAATTGAAAGATCGCGGGGTCTGGCTTACGAATACCTACAACAGCACTTTCCACTATTTCCCGGAAATATTCCAATTTAAAGTCACGTAGTATTGTCTGGATATTGCCATAGAAGTTGCTAACCAGTACAAGGGGATATCGCTTTGAGAGCCTTTCAACTATAGGGCGAGCCACCTCAAGCGTCTTCAAGACATACTGATAACAGAACTGAGCAATATCATTTGACAAACAAACGCGCTCTGTCTCCTCGATATTCCATATACCCCTTGCAGCCAAATCACCAGTTTCCAAATCACACTTGACAACCAGCAAGTCGAGAAAAGTATGCTCCGGTTTAATGTAAGGATGCTTCGCCAAGGCACGTTCGGCAAAGACATAACTTGTACGAAATTCCTCCTTAGACACGGGTACACCCACGTATTGATAACCTTGCCACAAAACCTCTGACCAATGCAGAGAGTCTGTATCAATCGTACCTCCGTAATCGAAAATTATACCTTTTATCTCCATTATAGTTCGTTTAAGAGACGCTTGCAAAAACCCTCGTGATAACGTTGCATGTAGACACGTACAGCAGAGAACACAACTATTTCAATAGCAATCACAAGCCAGGGAAGGTCGAGCAGGCAACTGACATACAGGAAATTGGCGCGCCAGTTAAATGTCAGAAAGTTCGTCCATTTGAGAATAGGAAAACTCTCCTTACGGAACTTATCCCGGAACTCTTGCGGAATATCATCACCATATTTTGCACGAAGTGCCTTCAGAAGTGCTTGCAGGTTAGGGGTGTCCTTGGCTTGATTTTTGCACCAATTCACGTAAAACATCATAAAGAACTTCTCTATGAAATTCGATTTCCATGACAAAGCATCATAGATAGGCTTCTGAATCTCATACGTATCAACCTCGCTGCCGGCCTTACCTTTCAAGAAAAGAAGATGGATATTGCGATAATAGTCGGCCGCACGACACTGCGATGGATGACATCCCAGACCATCAATTGCCACATAGGTGAAAACTATCAGCAACCACACCCAAGAGAGGTCAGGCTCCATGAACACACCTACTGGATGGCGGAACATACGAAAAATCAAAGCAAAATAGATAAAGATGTACCACACATCACCTGCAGCACCATCCAAGATACGTCCCAGCTTGGTCTTCTTGCCCGTCATACGAGCTAACTGTCCGTCTGCGCTGTCATAGAAGTTTGCCCAGGCTAGCAACAATACGCCAAGCAGGTTTATCCAAAGACCCTGGCTTCCTGCATAGCGATAAGAATCGAAGAAGAAGCAGATACCCGCTCCGGCACCTAAAAACATGGACATGATAGTCACTGTATTGGGATGCACGCCCAACTTCTCAAACAATTTTGCCCAAAGATAGCCAATAGGTCTGGTCCAGATGACATCAATGGTTTCCTCTGTGTCAGCCGACTTTAACGTGGATTTAATCTTGTCGTTTGCCATATCCTTTCTATATTATTTCATTACTATGCTTGCAATTGCCTTTGCAGCCTGTTCCCTGCATCTTGAGAAACTGGGGAAATCATTAAAATCAATGATATACATCCTACCCTGCTCGTCAATGATGGCATCACCACCATAAACCGGCATTCTGGAGGCCCTTGCGGCACCATCAACCAAAGACTTCAAAACACCTACTTCGAATGGATAACCATGTTCCTTGCCATTAATTTCCTCCAAGCCAAATTTTGAGAAACCCTCGTAGGCATAATTCCAGTCAAAGAAGTCCGTACCCTCAACACCATAAAACTTGATTAGGTCACCTGCCAGATGCTGCTGCACTACAAAACGTTCCAAACCTCTCTCTTCGAAACTCTTCAGGACTGTCTCAGCCTCCTCTGGATTTGTGACATAGCTCGTATCCTCCTTGACTTGTGCACACCCGTCGCCTCTTTTTATCCATAAAGGGAAACTCACCTCACCATCACTGATTATCCCCTCTTTGCTATAAAGAGCACAAGCTGGCATGCTAACTCCTTCACGCATAAAGGTTTTCATTAGGTCGTAACGGTTAGTTGTATCCATAATTCCCTGCAAAGGGTTCACGAACTTGGAATCACCATTCTTTTCTTTCAACCTCTCTATGACATCCAACTTTCGTTCCATACCAAACACACGATCGAAGGCAGAAAGATCAAAGTCCAGCTGAGTCAAGTCATTTTCACTGACAACCTCTACCTCATGGCCACACTTCTCCAACTCATCCCTTACTGCATAAAGGATAGCGGCATCACGATCAACCATGTTGGGCGAGAATTCTGCACTGCGAAGTATTCCTAGTATTCTCATGATGCTAAAAATTCCTCAGCCTTGACAATGTCACCAGCATGGTCTACATCCAATATCTTACTTAGGGGGTATGCCTTGATTGCCAAACCATCAGTTATCAACTGACGCTGGAAATTGCGCATACGACTCATGCCAGTGGATATGCAGTAGTCTAAAGTATTGAAAGCCTTTTCGTTGAGGCAATAGATACCGCCAGAGATGTATTTGCACTTTAGGTCGTCATGGAATCCTGTAATATTCATATCTTCATCCGTGGAGATATACAGAGGCTTTTCGTCGTCAATATAGTCCGTAACAGCCATCAGCCCATCACCTTCATATTTCTTAAACTGGGCAATATACTGCTTGAATTCGTCTTCTCGGAAAATAGTATCAACTGTAGTCAAGCAGAATTTCCCCGCCCCTAACATAGGACGTAACTCATAGAAACTATGCATGGATGAGGGAGTAGTCTTAACAACCATTTTTATTCTGGAGTCAGACATCTGCAATTCTCTAAGATGATTCTGAGTAAGGGGAGTAAGATTGTTGGTAATGATAACTATTTCTTCAGCATCGTTCTCACGAAAGATACGAATCAGGCGGTCGATCATCGCCTCGCCATGTATTTTCACCAAAGGTTTTGGAAGTTCAACTCCTTCTTGAGCAAGGCGAGAACCTTCGCCAGCTGCCAGTATTGCAAATTTCATAATTAACTCTGTGTCAAAAGTAAAGAAACGAATAGGTGTTACCTGACTATTTCTGAGGAGGGTTGCCAATCCTCATCAGGATGAGTCCTACAGCAGTCCAGAACAACTCCCTGACTCTGCATATCAACGAGATGAATATACCTATGGAGTTGGTCAATCCCATCTGGGATGTCGACATTGCGAAACCGCCCTCACGTCCACCTATTTGCATAGGGAAGAAAAAGAGCAGATTAGCAAATAGTGAGGTAAATGCTAAGATTAGGAAAGCATAGACAAACCCTAGGAAACCATCATTTACACCAAACAGCAACATTACAAAGTAGATCTCAAAACTCTGAAAAATTCGTCCGATATATTCAAGAAACAAGGAAGCAAAGAAACTACGCTTGTTCTGTCCATGAAGTTCTGAAATTTGTCTGTCCACCTTCTTAAGGTCTTCCGTGTGCGATTCACGAAAACGCATTGCCCATTTTTTCAGACCGGGTATTTTACAAACAAAATCTATCAACTTGACCACCATCCCATTCTTGTATCCTTTTATAAAAAGATAGATACCCGCAAAACAAAAAACGGTCATCAGGAAGAGTATCAGTCCCATTCCCGGACCTAAAGACAGGTGGCCAAGCAGGACAAGTATCAAATAGGTGAAGATAGAAGTCAACCAAAACCAGAAATGCGAGAAAATATGCATCATGGAGAATAGCACCACAGATGAGGTAGCACGCTGACCACCAACGTATGGGGTCAGTTCCATGATCTTGTATGGTTCGCCACCCAACAAACCAACAGGAGTGGCACAGTTCAAGGCAAAACCCGTGATGGTCAGTTTAAGTAAACGCCAAAAAGATACAGGGCAATCTCCGGAACCTTTTAGGATTATCTTCCACGTCAGAGCATTCATGGAATACAAGCCACCCCAAAGGACTATGATAGCCACCAGCCAGTACCCTGCCTTCTGAATATTCTGCCAAAGATCAGCAAAACTGACATCAAAAGTCAGGCACATGACAACGATAGCAGCCAAGCCTATAAGGAAAAATATGTTTCTTACTTTATTACTCATAAGGAATCAGAACGAGGCTCTAAACATAAATCGTATTCCCCAGCGTTGGGTCGATGGAGTGTTGTAAGTCAATCGGTGCACGTACTCCACATGCAGCAGTTTAAAGATATTATGAATTCCGGCTATTACCTCAACGTATGGACGCTGAACATCCATCAACTGGCCGTTATACGTAAAGACGCCATCTTGATCGAAATGTCCAGGGAAGTAATACAAGTCAGAATCATCAGCATTTTGTGCAAGGAAAGGATTGTTTTTGTCTGACAAATAACCCCAATACATATTGCAGCCTAGATATTCACGCCACTTCAGTTTCTTAAGCAGAGGAATACGGTTGAATATCTTTCCGTTCAAATCCCATGACATCAGGATGGTGGCATTACGATCCGTGACAAACTCCATATTGTCAATCAGATTGAACGTGTAGTCTTCCATGATATATGAAAGGTTGGCAACAGGATAGCACAGCAAAGGGAAGGGAACCTTATTCCACTGGCATTGAGCCTTCATGTACAGGTCAAACTTACCCCATGTCTTCAGCCAGAAACGCTTGTAAACTGTAAAATCAGTTAAGTTGTAGTTATATTCGCCTCCCAAAAGACCTTTGACACCCATTGTATGTGACACGCCCCAGATAGGTGAGTCAAAGTTGGTCTTCAAACGGCGCTGCTTGGTGTTAATCCAAGATGCCCCAGGCTGATATTCGAAAGCAACCGAGAAATCAGTTGTGGTGAGATACTGCTTGTTGGCCATGGAAAGATTAGCCTGTGTATTCTGCTCGGGTAGAGGGTAATAGTTCCCTTCTGCATCCACTTGATCGAGACGGGAAGTACCATCCTGAGTGGCAGTGTGCAAGGGCTGGAAGAAAAGATTGCCTGCTCCCTCCTGACGTTCACGACGAGCAGTGGCAACAAGGTGCATGCCATTCTCCCATTCGCGGTCGTACTGCATTTGCATACGCTGGATGTATGCCATGTGCTCAACCTTTGTCCACTTGAGCGAAGTGAAGACATTATCCTTGTCGGTCTGGATAAAACGGTCACTGGGTGCTATGACATCATAGAAATAGCTTGCTGATATATTGCTCTTGGGGAACTCACGGGGCAGGTAATCCTTAGGATTGATGGAATAGGTCAACTCTGCCAGTCCCTTGAATTTCTTGTCACCAAAACCATAGCCAAAATAACCCCTTCCAAACCAATGCTTACTCAAATTGGCAGTAGTCTGAGCGCTGGCTCTGAGTTTGAAGCCTTCGACAAAATTCTGTGTGAACGTGGTGTTGATGGGACCGATATCCACCTTGCTTGGCTTGTGAGGGTCGATGCTAGTTTCCACAAAGTTCTCAATGAAAGCTTTGCCCACCCACAATATTGCCTTAAAGCCTTTGATGCTCTCAATACGTTGCATGAAAAGATCCATTTGGCTTTCGCTGGTTGACAAAGGCGTAGGACGTTGCTCCTCCCAAAACTCCTCGTCACGCATTTTGGCAGAACTCTCAATCTTTGTATCTCCCTTGATCTTGAAACTTCGGTCAGGGATATCACTGAAATCATAACCAGAATAACGAACAGTACGCTCCACCTGGAATTTGCTTAGCCAAGACGTCAGTTTAAGCTGCAGGATCATCTTGTTATCCACTACCACCTGCTCGCCCGAAGGCAGAGGGGCAAAATCCTGAATAATATCCATGTGGTCGACAAAGTTCACATCGCTACGACTGGGAATGCCCAACTGTACACGTTTAATCTGCCAAGTGCTGTCTGCCAGAATCCACAGGGTACCGGAGAAACCGAAATCCTGATCATTGTTCGGGCCAAATTCCACCGTATAGCACTTCTGCTTGTCAATCATTACCGTATCAGCAAGGAAATATCGATAGAACTTGATAGCACCAGATGCAATAGGACTAGTAAAGGGATACTGGAGTAATCGGACTTCATCTTTGTAAATGTCGACATCAGTGAAACAATCATCCATAAAGGAATTAACGATGTCACCGGTATTGATCAAGTCTGTCACGCCCTCGCTACGATCACCTACAACGATCGTTTTCTCGCTCTTGGGGTTCTTACGATAAATAACATGGCTGACCTTCTCGTCAATTGTCAAAGGAAGGATCAATTTACCTGTTTCCTGACAAAGTTCAACATGCTCCTTCAAGAAAGGAAGAGCCTTGAAGTGTTCATCTTCAAATACTTTCTCCGTTACCTCGTTCATGGCCATTGTCATCTTCTCATATTTCATGTATGAGAGATAATCGTGTTGCTCACGAAGGTCACTCTGTTTCTTTGCCGCAATGACTTTCTCCATCATCGCCACGGCAGGATTGTCCTTACGGGTGTATTTCTTTTTCTTACCTGTCACCTCTACCTGAGCAAGATTGCTGGCAGTTTCCACCATCTTGACATTCAGCTTCTGGGATGAAGTGATATGGTAAATCTTGGTCTCGAAACCGATCATAGAAAACACAAGGTCTCCCTTTCGATAACGGATCTTGTATTGTCCTTTCAAGTCACTTGCCACCAAGGTACGCTTATCGTCTTGATAAAACACACGTGCTCCAGGCAAAGTTTCACCCGTTGCAGCATCAGTGATAATCCCCTGAACATACTGGGCACTGACATGCAGGCCGCAAAGCAGCATCAGAGTAAGCAAAAAGAAGAGTCTACAAAATGTATTCTGATGAACCTTATTGTTCATATTCAATCTATTCTATTCTACATCTAAAAACATGCAAAGTTACATTTTTTTGCCGAGATGGGGAAATATAGTAGACTAAAAGACGTATTTTGTGGCAATATAGAACAATTCAAACGCATCAAACATGCCAATCGAACAAAAAAGGACCATAACACACAATACAAACCTTTGGTTTGAAGCTGAAGACTTTCAGGAATGGCATAAACGACAAAGGGAAGAGTTTACCCCTTCCCTTTGTCTATTTGAAACACACTAATGTGTCTATGATGTTGAATTAATCCAAATCGTCGTCAGCGTATTCTAGGATTGACTTTCGGTTAGCAAGCACACGATCGTAATCCTCCTTGCTACCTACAACAATCTTATCGAATTCGCGCAAACCGGTACCTGCAGGAATCAAGTGACCACAGATAACGTTCTCCTTCATACCCTCCAGACGATCGCTCTTGCCATTGATTGCAGCATCGTTGAGGACCTTGGTGGTCTCCTGGAATGATGCAGCCGACATGAAGCTGCTGGTCTGCAATGCTGCACGGGTGATACCCTGCAGAATCTGGGTAGAGGTTGCGGGGATAGCATCGCGTACGACAACAGGCTTGAGGTCACGACGCTTAAGCTGTGAGTTCTCGTCACGAAGCTTACGAGCGGTAACGATCTGACCTTTCTGCATAGTTTCAGAATCGCCAGCATCTACGACATACTTCTTACCCCAGATACGGTCGTTCTCCTCGGCAAAGTCAAGTTTATCAACAATCTGCAACTCAAGGAAGTTGGTATCACCAGGTTCGTTAATCTGTACCTTACGCATCATCTGACGAACGATAACCTCAAAGTGCTTATCGTTAATCTTTACACCCTGCAGACGATATACATCCTGCACCTCGTTCACGATATACTCTTGAACAGCGGTTGGACCCTTAATGGCAAGGATGTCAGCGGGAGTAATAGCACCATCAGACAGAGGAGTACCGGCACGTACATAATCGTCATCCTGTACCAGAATCTGCTTTGACAGAGGCACAAGGTACTTCTTTTCCTCACCTACCTTTGGAACGATAGTAATCTCGCGGTTTCCGCGCTTCAGCTTACCCATCTTAACCTCACCATCGACCTCGGCAACAATTGCGGGGTTACTTGGGTTACGGGCCTCAAAGAGCTCGGTAACACGAGGCAGACCACCGGTAATATCACCTGCAGTACCTTGAGCACGAGGAATCTTTACCAAAACATCACCAGGCTTCACAATCTGCTGATCTTCAACAGAGATATGTCCGCCAATGGGGAAGTTATAAGTACGGATTATGTCACCGTTCTCATCTAAGATACTTGCTGTGGGGACTTTGGTCTTGTCACGAGACTCGATAACGATCAACTCACGCAAACCTGTGGTTTCATCGACATCAGCACGATAGGTTACACCCTCGATAACATTCTCGAAAGCAACCTTACCTGCAGACTCGGTAACAATTACGTTGTTAAATGGATCCCACTTAGCAACAACATCGCCCTTGGCAACAACTTCATCTGGCTTCTTGTACAAGAGTGAACCATAAGGAATGTTCTGAGCAAAGAGAACGATACCGGTATGTACATCAACAAAGCGGACCTCAGCCAGACGGCCTACTACGGTCTGTGCTGCCTTACCCTCATCGTCAACGCAATCAACTGTCTTCAACTCATCGAACTCAAGCTTAGCATCGTACTTAGCCTTGATCATAGCGTTTGCGGCTGCGTTACCAGCCACACCACCGGCGTGGAACGTACGGAGGGTCAACTGGGTACCAGGCTCACCGATAGACTGGGCAGCAATGACACCAACAGCCTCACCCATCTGAACCATACGGCTTGAAGCCAGGTTGCGACCGTAGCACTTCATACATACACCCTTCTTGCTTTCGCAAGTGAGCACTGAACGAATCTCTACACTTTCGATTGGGCTATCCTCAATCTCCTGTGCCTTGTCCTCTGTGATCTCTTCACCAGAAGCAACGATTACCTTGCCGGTTGAGGGATGGATAACATCGTGTACTGAAACACGACCGAGGATACGCTCATATAGTGAACTGATCACCTCATCACCATTCTTCAAGGCAGTACATACGAGACCACGGAGGGTGCCACAGTCAACCTCATTGATAATCACGTCATGACTGACGTCAACCAAACGACGAGTCAAGTATCCAGCATCGGCAGTCTTCAATGCGGTATCGGCAAGACCCTTACGAGCACCGTGAGTAGAGATGAAGTACTCCAGCACGCTCATACCTTCCTTAAAGTTAGAAAGAATGGGGTTCTCGATAATCTGTGCCTCAGCACCTGCCTTCTGGGGCTTGGCCATCAAGCCACGCATACCAGACAACTGACTAATCTGACCAGCACTACCACGGGCACCAGAGTCAAGCATCATGTATACGGCATTGAAACCTTGGTCTGCCTCGCGCATGGTCTTCATCAAGATATCAGAGAGATCGTTGTTGACGTGAGTCCAAGTATCAATAACCTGATTGTAACGCTCCTTGTCGGTAATGAAACCCATACCGTAGTCACCTGCGATACGCTCAATTTCCTCATTACCCTTGCGCACAAGTTCCTCCTTCTCCTTTGGAATGATAATATCTCCCAAGTTGAACGACAGACCACCTTCGTATGCCATCTTATAACCCAGATTCTTAATACCATCAAGGAACTCGCAAGCACGAGCCACACCGACAGTCTTGATTACATCGGTAATGATGTTACGGAGGGTCTTCTTAGAGATTACATCGTTGAAATAACCTACCTCGGTAGGAATGATTTCATTTGCAATGATACGACCAACACTGGTCTCAACCATACGCTTACCGATAGTACCATCCTCCATCTTGTCGTCCACAATTACCTTTACAGGAGCGTGGAAATCCACGCGTTTCTCATTGAAGGCGATGATTGCCTCTTCAGGACCATAGAATGTCAGACCAGTGCCCTTAGCACCTGGACGCAACTTGGTAATATAGTAAAGACCCAATACCATATCCTGTGAGGGAACAGTGATAGGAGCACCATTGGCAGGATTCAAGATATTGTGGCTCTGGAGCATCAGAATCTGAGCCTCAAGAACAGCCTCATTGCTCAAAGGCAGATGCACGGCCATCTGGTCACCATCGAAGTCGGCGTTAAACGCTGTACATGCCAAAGGATGCAATTGAATTGCCTTACCCTCAATCATCTTTGGCTGGAAAGCCTGAATACCCAGACGGTGCAGGGTTGGTGCACGGTTCAACAGTACAGGATGACCCTTCATTACATGCTCAAGGATATCCCAGATAACGGGTTCCTTGCGATCAACAATCTTCTTGGCACTCTTGACAGTCTTTACAATACCGCGCTCTATTAACTTGCGGATGATGAATGGTTTGTAGAGTTCAGCTGCCATCAACTTAGGCAAACCACACTCTCCCATCTTCAATTCAGGACCAACAACGATTACCGAACGTGCAGAGTAGTCAACACGCTTACCCAGCAAGTTCTGACGGAAGCGACCCTGCTTACCCTTCAACGAATCACTCAG
>DCIS01000112.1:56907-59107 GCA_002317475.1 Prevotellaceae bacterium UBA1720
CGCTTCAGACGGTTATTACGAATAATGACACGACGATAGAGGTCATTCAAGTCACTGGTGGCAAAACGTCCACCATCCAGGGGAACAAGAGGACGCAATTCTGGTGGAATGACGGGCAAGATGCGCATAATCATCCACTCGGGCTTGTTGCGACCACGACTAGTACGGAAGCTCTCAACAACCTGCAGACGCTTCAGTGCCTCGTTCTTACGCTGCTGTGCAGCATCGCTATTGGCAGCATCACGCAACTGGTACGACAGAGAGTCCAAATCCAGACGAGTCAGCAAATCATAAATTGCCTCTGCACCCATCTTGGCAATAAACTTATTGGGATCTGTATCCTCAAGACGATAGTTGTCTTCGGGTAAACGATCCAACACCTGGCTATATTCATCCTCGCTCAAGACATCGTTCACCTGAAGAGTACCGCCTTCTAGGAAGTCGAATGACTCTTTCTCCAAAATACCAGGCTGTATCACTACATAACGCTCGTAGTAGATGATAGCGTCCAACTTCTTCGTAGGAATTCCCAGCAGATAGCCAATCTTGTTTGGCAAACTACGGAAATACCAGATGTGAGCTACAGGAACAACGAGATCGATATGACCGCTGCGCTCGCGGCGTACTTTCTTCTCGGTAACCTCTACACCACAACGGTCGCAGACAATGCCCTTATAGCGAATACGCTTGTACTTACCACAATGGCACTCGTAATCCTTGGTGGGACCGAAGATACGCTCGCAGAACAGACCATCACGCTCAGGCTTGTAGGTACGATAGTTGATTGTCTCGGGCTTCAACACCTCACCATGAGAGTTCTCAAGGATTTCCTCGGGTGAAGCAAGTCCAATGGTAATCTTTGTAAAATTATTTTTTACCTTATTTTCTTTCTTAAAAGCCATATCTGTATTCTTTCTTAAAAGAGTATGCTATGATTAATCCAAAGTAATGCTCAGACCCAAGCCTCGAAGCTCGTGCAGCAATACATTGAGTGACTCGGGGATATTAGGTGTAGGCATGGGTTCGCCCTTAACGATTGCCTCGTATGCCTTGCTACGGCCGGTAACATCATCAGACTTGATGGTGAGAATCTCCTGCAAAACATGTGAAGCACCGAAGGCCTCAATTGCCCAAACCTCCATCTCTCCGAAACGCTGACCACCAAACTGTGCCTTACCTCCAAGGGGTTGCTGAGTAATAAGTGAGTACGGACCAATAGAACGTGCGTGCATCTTATCCTCAACCATGTGACCCAGTTTCAGCATGTAAGCGATACCTACGGTTGCCAACTGGTCGAAGGCTTCACCGGTAGCACCATCATACAGCTGTGTAGAACAGTAACGAGGCAGACCTGCCTTATCAGTCCACTCACAGAGGTCATCCAACGAAGCACCATCGAAGATGGGAGTAGCGAACTTTACACCCAGGTTACGACCTGCAGCACCAAGAACAGCCTCGAAAATCTGACCGATATTCATACGTGAAGGCACACCCAGAGGGTTCAATACGATATCTACGGGAGTACCGTCTGCCAAGAAAGGCATATCCTCCTGACGAACGACCTTACTTACGATACCCTTGTTACCATGACGACCTGCCAGCTTATCACCGACACCAATCTTACGTTTCTTTGCTACATATACCTTAGCCATCTGGATAATACCACTGGGCAGTTCGTCACCGATGGTGATAGCAAACTTCTTACGCTTAGCCTCAGCATCCAGAACCTTGTACTTCTTAATGAAGTTGATAATCAGACGGCTAATGAGCTCATTGGTGTGCTCGTCATCGGTCCAACCGCTAATCTGAGTAGCAGTGAAATCAAGAGTATTCAGAACACCCTCGGTGAACTTGCCACCAGCAGCAATGATCTCAGCGTCCTGATAATCCTTGACACCAGCACACTTCTTGCCCTTAGTAAGTTCAATCAACTTGTCTACCAAGATGCCACGGAGGTCTGCAATTTTACCTTCCAACTCATCCTCAATAGCATTCAGACGAGGCTTATCCTGTAACTTAGCAGCACGGGTCTTAATGGCCTTTGAGAACAACTTCTTGTCGATGATGACACCGCTCAGTGAAGGACTAGCCTTCATTGATGCATCCTTGACATCACCAGCCTTGTCACCAAAGATGGCACGAAGCAACTTCTCTTCAGGACTGGGATCACTCTCGCCCTTAGGTGTGATCTTACCGATCA
>DCIS01000041.1 GCA_002317475.1 Prevotellaceae bacterium UBA1720
ATTTGTAAGTCACATTCTCCACGTGATTGCCAATGAACATGGGGACATAGTCACCGGTGGAATACCAAGCAGGTTTGCCAGGCATCTTGTCGTAGATGTGGCGGCCATTGATCTTGAGTCCTTCGAAGGTGATGTTACGTACCTTGCGCTCCTCGTTATAGCCGTTCTCGACCGTGTCGCGCAGTTCGGGATTAGGTCCTGCAGCAGCACCATGAATGCCTATGAAGATGGGGTGAGCCACATCTGCCCACAGCGTGGAGTTGCGCATGCGGATATTACGTGCCGAACCCGAGAAACCTTTGCGTGTGGCGTATGCTGTGGTGCAGTCGTCGCTGTTGCGGCAGAACACTCGGTCGTAGAGCACATTGCTGGAGGCAAAGACATTCAGTCCGTCACCCCAACTGGGATGCGAGATGCTGCGCACATCGTGCAGCGTCACACCATTCGAACCACCAATGGGACAGGTGTTGAGGATGAGTCCGTCAATGAGCATGAGCCTGATCACGACCCGTCTCCTGACATTGTCCCGTCTCGCTGATATAGCGAGGCAACGCACCATTGTCGTTTGCCTCCATGAAATAATCGACGGATGCCTTGTACATCGTCTCGTCATCCATGACAATGGCAGCAGCCATGCGGAAACGGTTGACGATGGCTCCCCAGTTGCCGTTGGCATAGGGCGAGTCGGCTTCGAACTTATCCATCGTTGGCACCATAGCACGACGTAGCATAGCCTCCCATGCTGGTGTCTTGTGCGCCTTCTCCATCATCATGGCACGGCACAGCCAGTAGCCCTGAATCAGACAGAGCGGTGCATCGTGTCCGTCCAGGCGTTGCAGTTTGTCGGCGTAGGCATTGATGATGCTCACTGCCTCATCATGCTTGCCTTCCTTGGCAAGGTTCCAAGCGGCCTGCATATCGCGCTCACTGCCACCCTTGCTGCCACGGAATTGTCCATCACGTGCCACAACCTCGTAGGGCCCCGCCATCTTGTATGTGTCCTGTGCCCATGCGATACAATGCAGCATGAGGGCGGTTGTAAGTGTCAGAAATAGTCTTTTCATATTTTTTCGATGGATCGATTATTCGAGGGTTTTAATTTAAATTCTGATTTTCTTTCCGTTGACAATGTAAATGTTCCCTGCCACCATGTTGCTGACACGACGACCCATGAGGTCATAGATGCGATCAGTAGAAGAGGATGCTGCCTCAACCGTCTTTATAGGTGTAGGTTCGAGAGGTGTGACCTTAATGTTGAATGTCACATAGTTGCGCTTGCCTGCCTGGTTGATGAAGCAAGCTGTGATCTGACGGTCACGCACCACGTTTTGCAAGGTCACGCTTTGAGTCTTATTGCCATTCTCCCACTCGTACTCGCCAAATGAACCCAATGCCTTGATGGATAGTGTGACAGACTGACCGTAGTTCACACTGCATTCGGTCTTGGCAACACCGTTGATGCTTGCTTCTACCGTCGTAGGCTGTCCGTCACCCAGCACGGCAATGGCATACGACTGCTCGCTCTCCACGCCATAGGCATTGGTATAATGTACGCGATAGAGGTGTGAATCATTGGCTGTGATGGTCAGTTCGCGCGTTATCTCGCCTGTATCCCAAAGCCAAAGACCAGTGTCCTCGGTTCCCTCGGGCAGTGTGGGTGAGAGGGTGATGAGCGTACCACGTGCCACACCACGGTTCTGAAGTGCAGTGGTCTGATAGGTGTTGGTCAGCATACCCAATTCATTGTGCTCGATGGTCTTGCCACCAACCACCATCCTTGGCTTCAGTTCTACAGGAGCCTTGACGGGGTCAGCTATACTGTCACGCGTATTCATCAGTACCGAGTAACCCATGTGGTCATAGCCACCACTGGTGCTTCCCAGTCCGCCAGCGTCAATACCCATCTTGTCATACGCTTGCTCTGAGAAAGGCATCTTGACACCCTTCACACCCTCATAGTGACCAATCACCGTACCCCAATAGGGACGCATCTGTGCCCCGAGGGCAGGTCCGGTCATTATCCAACTGCGGCTATCGCTGTAGTAATAACCGCTGGAACCGTAATGATAATTAGTCCAGGGAAGACCCTCTACGCTCTGAGTCTGAGCGGCGACGTATTCAATGCCTGCTGCCAAACGATGATCCATATATGAGAAAAGGTCGTCGCCCTGATTCCATCCTTGATGAGCAATGTCAACAGCTAAGCCGAGTGCCATGGCCGAGTGACCGACATCACGTCCGCTCTCGTTCATCTGTCCCACCTTGCCGTATGCACCCGTTTCCTGATCCCACTCGCTGGTGGTGACAATGAGGTTGCCCCAGAACTCCGTCAGTCCGTCGTTGAGGATAAGGTCAGTGGGACGTGGTTCCTTGAACGTGCCTACCTGGTCGTACTTAATGAACGACATGCCTTGATTGTAGATGTTGACATCGTCGCACAGCACACCGATACTGATGACGCACATCGCGTTGCACAGTCCCCAATTGCTCCAGTAGTGTCCTGGTGCCTGCCACCATTTGTCAGCATTCTCCCAGGTACCATTTCTACCACGTAGAAAACCAATGGCCGAGGGATACCAGACATCGAGCATCCAACGCTGGAACTTTTCGAAGTCGGATGCTTTCCATCCCGTATAGTCACGTACCAATTCGGCAGCCTGTGCAAACTGATATCCATAGATTCCTGAGGCTAAGGCGTAATTACTGTCACCGCCGATAGCCTTGGTAGTCTTTGCCCATGACATCAGCACGTCCACGGCATGCTTGGCACAAGTCTTATTACCCTCAATCTGCCAGCGCAGGGCATTCTGATAGGCAATCGTCGCTCCGCGTGCAGCATTCATATAGTTCTCACCGCTGCCACCACCTCTCACAATGGTTTCAACGGGATAGGTAGCAGTCGTGCTCTGTGCATATTCGGCACTCTTCAGTACATTATATGCCTGTACAACCTTGGCATTTTTGTCCTTCAACTGCTGTTTGATACGGTCAAAGTCAGCCTTGGTATGCAAGCCTCCAGGATGGCGGAAACCACGCTCCGGATCGTAACTTTCACCCATACGTTCGATGGAGAAGACGAACCCAGCCGTGGCTGTCAGCGTTGTCTTGGCCGTGGATAGCAATTTCACCTGTTCATCGATGACGGTCTGTGAAGCCTTGTTCTCATCCACTAGGTATCGCGAATAGGTTACCACATCGGCATAGTCAGCCAAGGCAGCCTCGGGGTACTTGCCACTCTGCGTGGCTGTCGAGAGGTACTTCTCAGCATTCTCCACGGCAGTCTTCAATTTGGTAAAATCACCCTTCGTACCATAGCGGTACTGATATTCGAGACTGTCCGTAAGAGCGGCTTTCTGCTTGACCACTGTTGACGTTAATGCCTTATTGTAGACACAGAAGTCATACACCTTGGCACCGGAAAGATAGTTATCGCCCGAGAAAGGAGGACGTCCCACCCAGCAGTATTCAGGGGCATTGGTGAAGGAGGATTTGAGGATGGGCATGGTAGAGGACGAACCCACCAACGTGCCGTCAACGTACAGTTTGCCAGTCTTGCTCGACTGCGTGTAGCACACGTGCATCCATTTTCCTTTCTGTGATGCTGAACTCACCTGTATGCCAACCTCACTGCCGTAACCCCCGGTGGCAGTAGCCACACGCTGTGCATTTACACGATAGGCATGGTAGATACCAGCGGTCTTGGTACATGCTGTATTGTCGCTGAAGCTCCACAGGAAGTTTCCTGCACCGGTGATCGTACTCGTCTCTGGCACAAAGTAGTAGCAACTCACGCTGAAGTTACCCAAGGCAGCCACCTTCTCGCCAGCACTCGCTGTCAGGTCGAGATAACCACTGCTCGTACCTAAGTTAAGTACGTTGTACGCACCCATCTGCTCTACCTTAGCCGAACCTTTCAGCGAGGCAGTAATGCCAGAAAGGTCATCCACTACACTCTTGCCGCTGGTGTTTGTGAAGTCAAACTTCATCACGACATTTTCCTCTGCCTGCATATTGAATGCAGTTGCTAAAAGCAGAAAGAATAGGTAAACCGTTTTATTCATGATCGTTAGGGGTTTTGATTTCCGTTTGCAAATATCATACATATTTACGATATCATACTCGTAATATTTGCTAAAATTGCATAAAAGGATGTATAAAAGTCGATTTGGACGATTTTTTCTATGGTTTTTGGACGATTGTATCATGTTTTTATAGAAAAACAGTATATTTGCAGACATAATTAGTATTGCCCCACTTGAGATGGATTTCTCCGCACTCAACTACAACAGCCCAGAGCACACTCTGTACCGCTACCAAATGTGATGACTCACTGATGAATGGATAGTAAGTGACTTTTCATAATGTTTGCACTCCCTTTGGCGCAACCATTATAAAAATAATTTTGATCACTTCCTTATTGCTGAACTTATGGTACCAGGGAAAGACCGACCAAACGCGACATCATTTCACTTTGCGACACGAAAAAGCAAAAATTTTCGAGTTTTTTTGATGGTCATGGGAAATCTGAGTATTTTTGTAAATGTAACATGCGAGCATAGAAAGCAAACTTCCGGCAACCATGGAAATAGACTATGTCCGCGTCTATCAAAAGAAATGAAGTCAACTATTTTGCGATGAATAAACTGATATAAGACACATGGCAGACTGGAAAAGTGCTCTTGCTGCTCTTGGGACATCAGAGGAGCAGATTGAAAAGAACGAAGACGTAGATCGTCGTAAACGAGTGGGAGTTGTTTATTCTACGAACCCTGACTTTGCGTATACTGAGGAGGCAGAGGAAGCAGTTGCCACCCTACCCTCAAATCAACAAAAACTTCGTCTCAGTATGGAACGTGCTGGACGTGGTGGCAAGACCGTCACACTTGTCAAAGGTTTCATTGGAACTGATGATGACATCAACAGCCTTTGCAAGCTGTTGAAGCAGAAATGTGGTGTGGGAGGTTCTGTAAAAGATGGAGAGATCATCATCCAAGGCGACCATCGTCAGCGACTCATTGAAATACTCAAACAAAATGGTTATACTCAAACAAAATAAGAAATTATGGCAAAATCACTTTTGATTAAAGATACAACAGTCTCTGAGCGAGCACAGATTGTTCGTGAGGCACTTGGAGCAGACAGCGACTGCGAGGG
>DCIS01000150.1:0-6541 GCA_002317475.1 Prevotellaceae bacterium UBA1720
CTTCATTCACTAACACTTTGATCTCGAAAATATGCCCAAAATCTAACAAAGCTAATTTATAGAACCCACCATAAGCTGACCCGACAAATTGTCGTGTCAGGTCAGAGCAGAAATGTAATCTTCATCAATGAGAGTGATTTGTATGCGCTGTGTAACAAGATGAGGTGGTGTGTTTTTCTGGTGCATTTTTCCTTGGGAAATCCAAAAAACAATCAGTTGATTTTCAGCCGATTACAAGGGCTTGGTGCAAAAAGTGTACTTTTCTCCTTAAAACCCTATACGCGTACGTACGCGTATAAGGTTTTATACAAAATAAATGCATTTTTTGCACCAGATGCCTATAAGGCAAAGTAAATCAAGAAGTTACAATTCAGTTTCAGGAAACAAAAATGCACCTAAAAAAAACACCAGATGAATTTCTGAAAACATCAGACGATATTCCCGGAACGTCTCAACTTTGTACAGTCAATTTCTGGATGACGTAGCAAAAAAAAAACGCATTTTACATGTACATCCTACGTACAACCTACGTACAGCCTACGTATAGCGTACGTATGCGTACGTATGCGTACGGTGTTTGTACGGTGTTTGTACGGTGTTTGTACGGTGTTTGTACGGTATCTATGTGGCTGGGGTGAAGAAAAATGCTTGTAATTCTCAAGTTTTTGTTTCAAGATGTTGGGGATGTTGTAATTTTTATCTAATTTTGTACGACGAATTGTCAAGGATAATACCAACTAATATCTCATGAGAAAAATCACATTCACTCTTGCTGTTCTGGCCTCAGGATTATTGATGGCACAGAATCGCCCTGGGGGTAACACCCCGGCACAGGCTACAGGGCCAGTAAACCCCGTGTTCGACAAGTATGTTCAGCCCGACGTTTCGTTCGGCGTGTATTTCACTGAAGCCAAGGCAAAGCCTGCTACTCCAGACAAGGACGGGTTCATCTGCCGATGGACGTTGCTGGATCCTATCTCCAAGCTGGACATCAATTCCAACACGCTCTTCACCGACTCATGGCTGAGGGGAGAGTTTACGAAGGATTATTTTGAGGGTCAGAAGACCGTCCTGCCCAAGGATGGCGAACAGGTGACCGTGAAGGTGCAGAAACGTGCTGCCATGGGTGGTATGCGCCGTGGTGGCATGGGCATGGGAATGGGCATGGGCAATGCTCCCCAGCAAGGTGCTCCACGTCAGGCAGCACCCCAGCAGGCTCCACAACCTGAATACGAGGATGCCACACTGAAATGGCACAGCGTGGACAGCAAGCGTTACAATGTGAAGCTGTACCGCTTTGCCAAGAGCCTCGGTCTGCGTCCTACCAGCGGATTGTTCCTGGGTGTGACCGTGGTCAATGCCCCCGAGGATATGACCGTGAGACTGGCTGCTGGTTCGAACTCGGCCTCTATGTGGTGGGTCAACGACGAGGAGGTGCTGCTGATGTCGGGTGACCGCCGTATGGTGGTGGACGACTGCGTATCAAAGCAGTTCACCCTGAAGAAGGGCAGGAATGTCGTTCGCTGCTCCGTCATCAACGGTCCCGGCATGAGCGACTTCTGCGTCCGCTTCATCGGCCAGGATGGCAAACCCGTGACTAACCTCACCATTACTAACCCTTAATACGACGACTATGAAAAAGATATTTGCATCAGCATTGCTGTCCGTCCTGACATTAGGATCACAAGCACAGACAGGAGATATTTTCATTCACGACCCCTCGACCATCGTAAAATGCAACGGCGTGTACTACACCTTCGGAACAGGTGGTGGCGGATTGATGTCAGACGATGGCTGGACGTGGCGTTCAGGCGCTGTGCGCCCCGGTGGTGGCGTGGCTCCCGATGCCCTGAAGATTGGCGACCGTTACCTGATCACCTACAGTGGTAATTTCCCTGGCACTCAGGGCAAGACGCACGGCGTGGCTACCACCATGTGGGCCGAGACCCTTAACCCCGATTCGGTGAAGTATTCCGAGGAGGAACTGGTGGCATGGGCAGGAGCGGACGATGACTGCTACTGCATCGACCCTGCTCTGTTGCTCGACCCCACAACGGGTCGTCTGTGGATGTCATACGGAACGTATTTCGGTGCCATTCGTCTGGTGGAACTGGATCCCAAGACAGCCAAGCGTCTGCCTAAGAGCGAACCCATAGATATCGCCATCGACTGTGAGGCAACAGCGATGATGTACCACAACGGCTGGTACTATCTGCTGGGCACGCACGGTACCTGCTGTGACGGTGTGAACTCCACGTACAACATCGTGTGTGGTCGTTCGCGCAGCGTCACTGGTCCCTACCTGGACAATGTAGGTCGCGACATGCTGCAGGGTGGTGGCAAGATGGTGCTCTCTGCCGGCAACCGTGTCACGGGTCCCGGACATTTCGGCCAGTACGTCGAGGAGGAAGGTTGCGAGAAGATGTCATGCCACTTCGAGTCTGATTTCGACCGCAGCGGCAAGAGTGTCCTGGGTATCCGTTCACTCCTCTGGAAGAACGACTGGCCCGTAGCCGGTGACCCCTTCAAGCAAGGCACCTACGAGATTGAGTCTGAGCGTCGTGGCTATGCCCTGGAACTGGCTGTAGACTTCGTGAGGATGCAGGGTGCTGGTCGTGGTTTTGGCAATGCCTCTACCCCCGACGTACCCCTTGCCACCCAGATGCTCTCTGACGTGATTGGCGACTGGCCCAAGGGCAACATCGACATTCGTCTGGGTGACTATATGTTCCGTCCTCACCAGCGTTGGACCATCACCGCCGTTGATGGCAAGGGAGGCTATCTGGGCGCACCTTATTATAAGATCACCATCGAGGGTAGCAACCGTGCCCTGGCTGCCACAGCTGATGGCGAACTTACCTCCGTGGCACAGTATTCAGGCGCTCCCGAGCAACTCTGGCGCATCGAGCAACTCATTGATGGCACCTACCGCATCATCAACGAGAAGGTTCCCGGCAAGGAGGGTCAGCAGTTTGCCCTGGTCTGCACCGGTGATTGCACCCTCACCCTCGGTAAGTTCAACTTCAACGACGACAACTGCAAGTGGAATTTCCGCGACAGATAAACCACAAACGATAAAGGGCATCATTCCGATGCCCTTTGTCTTTGCCGTTCAGGCAATTTAAGTAAGTAATAACCAGAGGGAACAAATAGACGAACGAGGCACACTCTTTTGAGTCTGCCTCGTTCTATAGTTTATATGGTGGGTTCTATAAATTAGCTTTGTTAGATTTTGGGAATATTTTCGAGATCAAAGTGTTAGTGAATGACTTTTGCCGACGGGCAAAATGTAGCGTTTAGATGCGGGCATCACAACTGAATGAGCTGACAGTTTGAACCGAAACCTTTTCGAGACGTCGAAAATGGAGACCTAAAGATGACAAAACGATAGCCCATAAAATTAATATTCTAGCGGTGGGAATTTATAGAACCCACCTTATAAGGTTGATACCTATTATCCCTTGAGGAACTTGTCCACCTTCTGGGCAGTGTCACGACCACTGGCCATGGCACGTACAACGAGGGAAGCGCCATTCTGGGCATCACCACAGACGAAGACATTCTTGGGATATTCAGGATGCTGGGGCTTGAGGAATCCCATAGCGAGGAAGCATGCCTCGCACTTGATAACCTCGGGGTCACCAGCCTCGACCATCAAGGGACGTCCACCCTCTGGATTGGGCTTCCAGTCGATGGGTTGGACACGAACACCAGTCAGTTTGCCATCCTTGCCCAGGAACTCCAGCGAATTGATGTTCCAACGACGGGTACAGCCTTCCTCGTGGCTCGAGGTGGTCTTCAGTACACGTGGATAGCTGGGCCAAGGGTTCTGAGGATCCTCAGGACCTTCAACGGGACGGGGCATGATCTCAATCTGTGTGACACTCTTGCAACCCTGACGGTGAGCGGTACCGATACAGTCGCTACCCGTATCACCACCACCGATGACCAGGACATCCTTGCCCTTGCAGGTCACGCGAAGACCCTCACCTTGTCCTCCCTTTAGAGAGGGAGAAGATACAGTCAGCTTCTTAGGATCCTCTATGAGTTCGCCTGTAAGAACCTGATTCTGCTGAGAGAGCAGTTCGAGAGCGAGGTGAACACCCTTGAGTTCGCGTCCTGGGATATTGAGGTCGCGTGCCTGAGGTGTACCGGTGGAGATAACGTAAGCGTCAAAGCCTTCGGGAAGGTTGGTGGGGTCTATACTGACACCATACTGGAACTCAATGCCTTCCTCGACGAGGAGGTTGATACGACGGTCGATGATCTTCTTGTTCAGCTTGAAGTTGGGGATACCATAGCGTAGCAGACCTCCGGCAGCCTCGTTCTTCTCGAAGACGGTGACCTGATAGCCCATCTTGTTGAGACGATTAGCAGCAACCAATCCAGCAGGACCGGCACCAATGACAGCTACCTTCTTACCATTACGCTCGTACTGCTGAGGAGCGATGTAGTTCTCGCGCCAGGCAGCCTCGGTGATGGCAGCCTCGTTCTCACGATTGGTGGTAGGAGCATGGTCGGTGAGGTTCAAGACACAAGCCTTCTCGCACAAAGCGGGACAGATACGGCCAGTAAACTCGGGGAAGTCGTTCGTCTGGTTCAACAGACGGTAAGCCAGTTCCCATTCGCCCTTATAGAGGGCATCATTCCACTCAGGAGCCTTGTTGCCCAGAGGACAAGCCCAGTGGCAGAAAGGTACGCCACAATCCATGCAACGGCTGGCCTGCATCTTGCGGTCATGTGTGTTGAGCGTCTGCTCTACTTCACCAAAATCGTGAATTCTATCGTGTATGGGACGGTAACCTGCCTCAACGCGAGGTACCTCCATGAATGCTTTTAGTTTTCCCATATAGACCCCCTCTAAGACCCCCTCTCCGCTCCCCCACAGACCCCCTCTCCGCTCCCCCTAAAGGGGGAGAATGGTTACATTTGTATGCCGAGGGACTAGTTATTAATCTGTTGGGATAGCGTGAAGGGATATTCTTGTTTTGACAGCTGAGGGGTAATGCTGCGTTTATTGTTTTATATTTGTGAATCAAGGACAAGCCTCGATTACTGTTCAAGTTCTCTTTAGTAGACCGTTCCCTATCTACTCTCCCCCTAACGTAGTGATAGGGGGAGCGGGGAGGGGGTCTTAGTTGTTAATTAACTGCATGTTTGCGATCTTCTCTTGCAACTGGCGCATCTTCTCCTCCTGCAGTACGCGTTTGTACTCGATAGGAGTGACCTGGATGAAGTCCTCGATGTAGCGGTTCCAGTCGTCGAGCATACGACGAGCCAGGGCCGAACCGGTGTAGAGATAATGCTGACGAACGAGTTCGTGCAACTCCTTGCGTGCCGAAGCCTCCTCGACCAGACTGATCTCCACCTGATCCATGTTACAGTAGAAGTCGAAATCGTGGTTCTTGTCCCAGACGTAAGCCAGACCGCCACTCATACCGGCAGCAAAGTTACGTCCTGTCTGGCCCAGCACGACAACACGTCCACCCGTCATATATTCGCAGCAGTGGTCACCAGCACCTTCGATAACGGCAGTGGCACCAGAGTTACGTACACCGAAACGCTCGCCTACCCTACCGTTGACATAAAGTTCACCGCTGGTGGCACCATAGAGACCTGTGTTGCCAGCAATGATATTGTCCTCGGCCACGAAATCAGAGTTGATGCGTGAGGGAGGCAGAATGCTGATGCGTCCACCCGAAAGACCCTTTCCGAAATAGTCGTTGGTCTCACCCTCGAGCTTGATATTCAAGCCCTTGACAGCAAAGGCACCGAAACTCTGACCTGCTGAACCCTTGAACTTGATATTGATGGTAGAATCGGCCAAACCAGCCTCGCCGTACTTCTTGGCAATGGCACCAGAGAGCATCGTGGTGGCTGCACGGTCGGTATTCTTAATAGCATAGTCGAGGTTGACCTCATCACCACGCTCTATAGCGGGAGCACAAGCCTTGATGATCTCCTCGTCCTTCACACCGGTAACCTTGGTAAACTCGCCACGATCCCAATAAATAGGCTTGTCACTCTCAGGAGTAGCCAGAAGGCGAGAGAAATCAATGGTACCCTGCTTGGTAGAGGGATCCTGAGCCTTCACCTCGATAAGGTCGGTACGGCCGATGATATCCTTGAGGTTCTTCACACCAATCTCAGAGAGGTACTCACGGGTCTGCTCTGCCAGGAAGGTGAAGAAGTTCACTACATACTCGGCACGACCACGGAACTTGGCACGCAGTGCCTCATCCTGGGTAGCCACACCTACAGGACAGGTGTTGGTGTTACACTTACGCATCATCAAGCAACCCAAGACGATCAGGGGCAAGGTACCGAAACTGAACTCGTCAGCACCGAGCATAGCCATGATGACAATATCGCGAGCGGTCTTCAACTGACCATCGGTCTGCAGACGAACCTGATTACGAAGGCCGTTGAGAACGAGTGTCTGCTGGGTCTCAGCCAAACCAATCTCAGGAGAGATACCTGCGAAACGCATAGAGCTGGCAGGTGATGCACCCGTACCACCCTCGGCACCTGAAATGACGAT
>DCIS01000150.1:6611-10169 GCA_002317475.1 Prevotellaceae bacterium UBA1720
GCAACAAGCTTGACGCTGACAGCTGCAGTGGGGTTGATATTCTTGAGGTCGAAGATAAGCTGAGCAAGGTCCTCGATACTGTAGATGTCATGATGAGGTGGAGGTGAGATAAGGGTAATGCCTGGGATAGCGTTACGGGTCTTGGCAATGATCTTGTTGACCTTGAAACCGGGCAACTGACCACCCTCACCGGGCTTGGCACCCTGAGCCACCTTGATCTGCAATTCCTCGGCATTGACCAGATATTCGGCAGTAACACCGAAACGGCCAGAGGCAATCTGCTTGGTCTTCGAGCTGAGGCTTACGCCATCTACCTCGGTATGGTAACGCTCGTTGTCCTCACCACCCTCACCGGTGTTGCTGCGAGCACCCAGCTTATTCATGGCCAGAGCCAAAGCCTCGTGAGCCTCGATACTCAAGGCACCAAATGACATGGCACCAGTGACGAAATGCTTCACGATACTCTCCACGGGCTCTACCTCGTCAAGAGGTGTAGGCACGGGAGCCTTCTTGAAACCGAGGAAATCGCGCAGGAAGATGGGTTTCTCCTTCTCGTCGACACTCTGTGCCCATTCCTTGAACTTCTTATAAGAACCCAGACGGGTAGCAATCTGCAGGTTGGCAATGGTCTCGGGATTCCAGGCATGGTCAATACCATCCTTACGGAAAGAGAAGAGGCCGTTGTTGGGTAGGATGTCAGCATCGGAACGCTTCGTAACGAAGGCATCCTGACTGAGGGCTGTGTACTCCTTGGCAATGTCACGAAGACCGATACCTCCAACGGTACTGATCTCGGTACCAAAGTACTTCTTCAGCAGACCCTCGGAAAGACCTATTGACTCGAAAATCTTTGCACCACGGTAAGAACGGATGGTAGAGATACCCATCTTGGACATGATCTTCTTCAGACCCTTATCGACAGCCTTGATGTAGTTCTTCTCGGCGGTGTGGTACTCCTCCTGAATCTTGTGCCTCTTGACCAGGTCGTCCAGCACGGCAAAGGTCATATAGGGACAGATGGCGCTGGCACCGTAACCCAGAAGGAGGGCTGCATGCATCACCTCGCGTATCTCACCACTCTCCACGATGAGGGCGGTCTGTACGCGCTTGCCTACGCTGATAAGATAATGATGAACGGCACTGACTGCCAGCAACGAAGGAATGGCTGCATGCTGTGCATCTATGTCTCGGTCACTCAAGATGATATAGTTTACGCCATCATCCACGCTCTCCTCGGCCTTCTTGCAGAGGTCGTCAAGGGCAGCACTCAAGCCTGCCTCACCCTTAGACGTCTCAAAGAGGATGGGAAGTTTGATGGTCTTGAAACCCTTGTAACGGATGTTGCAGAGGATGTCCAGCTCAGTGTTGGTCAGCACGGGCTGAGGCAGACGAACCATCTTGCAGTTCGACTCGTCGGGAGTAAGGATACCACTGCCTACACGACCGATATACTCGGTGAGGGACATGACGAGTTCCTCGCGGATAGGGTCAATGGCAGGATTGGTGACCTGTGCAAACTGCTGACGGAAATAGTTGAAAAGTATCTGTGGACGGTCGGAAATGACTGCCAAGGGGGTGTCATTACCCATAGCAGCAACAGGTTCCTGGCCGGTGGTACACATAGGAATGAGGGTACGGTCAATATCCTCCTGGCCGAAACCAAAGGCACGCAGTTTCTTGTCGTAGTCAGCCACGCTGTTCTCTACCTTACGGCCACTCTTGAGTTTCTCTAACTGGATACGGTTGGTAGACAACCACTGACGATAGGGATGCTCGGCAGCGAGCTTCTCCTTGATCTCGCCATCATAGTAAATCTTGCCCTCGAGGGTGTCGATAAGCAGAATCTTACCTGGCTGCAGACGACCCTTGCTGACCACATCACTGGGCTCGAAGTCCATCACACCGACCTCTGAGGCAACCACCATCATGCCTTGCTTGGTGATGGTGTAGCGTGAAGGACGAAGACCATTACGATCCAGCAACCCCCCGGCAAAACGGCCATCACTGAACATCAGAGCAGCAGGACCGTCCCATGGTTCCATCAGAATGGAATAGTACTCGTAAAAGGCCTTAAGGTCTTCGGAGATGGGATTCTTGTCGTTGAAGGACTCGGGCACAAGGATAGCCATGGCCTGAGGCAGAGAGAGACCAGACATCACCAGGAACTCGAAGACGTTGTCGAGGCTGGCAGAATCGCTCATGTTCTCCTCCACGATAGGACGGATATCCTTGATATCACCGAGAGCCTCACTGCTGAGGACACTCTCGCGGGCCTTCATCCAACCACGGTTACCACGAACGGTGTTGATCTCACCATTGTGGCAAAGGAAGCGGAAGGGCTGTGCCAGCTTCCACTTGGGGAAGGTATTCGTGCTGAAACGTGAATGCACCAAAGCCAGACCTGAGGTGAAGTAATTGTTGCTCAGGTCGGGGAAGAAACGGCGCAACTGACCACTGGTCAGCATACCTTTATAAATAATGCTCTTGCAGGAAAGAGAGCAGATATAGAAATCTTCGTCGTCAATGCGACGCTCTATCTTCTTACGTATTTTGTACAGGATGGCATCAAAACGTGGCACATCATCCTCGGCTACACCGGTAATGAAGACCTGCTTAATGTCAGGCATCACCTCGCGTGCACCCACACCGGGTACGTCGGGATTGACAGGAACGTTGCGCAGGTGCATCAACTGCAGACCCTCACGCTCAATCTCCTCGATCATCACACTCAGTATCTCGCTCTGCTTCTGAGCATCCTGAGGGAGGAAGAAAAGTCCGGTGCCATAATGTCCTTTCTCGGGTACAGGGATACCTTGCAACAGGATAAACTCATGAGGAATCTGCAGGAGGATACCTGCTCCGTCACCAGTCTTATCGCGTGTCTCAGCACCACGGTGCTCCATGTTCTCCAGTACTCTGAGGGCATTGTCCACCAATTCGTGGCTCTTGTTGCCATGTATGTTCACCACCATACCTACACCACAGGCGTCGTGCTCGTATGCTGGGCTGTATAATCCTTTCTTTAGTTCAGTGTTCATAGATTCTTTATGTTTCAGAGTGTTCAAGTTTCTGGTTTCTTGTTTCTCGTTTCTTGTTTCTGGTTCAATGTTCAAGAATTTTCATTTTATAATTCCTAATTTTGAATTTTTGAAATGTTCATGGTCGAACTGCCAAAGCGTCTCCGCCAAACAGCCAACCATGAACAAGGAACAGTGAACTAAAAACAGTGATAAATATCTTTTAGATGTACAACAGTTCGCGATACTTGGGCAGCGTCCACATACGGTCGTCAACCACCAACTCCAGCTTGTCGATATGATAGCGGATCTCGTCGAATACTGATGCTACTGTATCGTGGTAGGCAACAGCCTTCTCGCGTTCGTCGGTAATCTTGTTAGCTGCCTTGCGAGCCTCGATCATGGCATTGACATGCTCAGAAATGAAAGCGGTACGCTCGGCAATCTCCTCGATGACGCGCAAGTTCTCAGCACTGAGTGCCTTAGCCTTTTCCTCACCCATGATAGCGGTCAGTTTGTAAACATTATCTATCAGCTTACT
>DCIS01000150.1:10273-11463 GCA_002317475.1 Prevotellaceae bacterium UBA1720
TCCCACTTCACCTCGTTACGAGCCTCGAGCTCCTTGAGGGTCATGACGCCAACCTTCTCGAACATAGCAACGCTTTCTGGTTTGAGGTACTGGTCGAAGATAACGGGACAACTGGTCTCGCAGTCCAAACCACGCTTAGCAGCCTCTTCCTTCCACTCGTCGCTGTAACCATTACCCTCGAAACGGATGGGCTTGCACTCCTTGATGTACTTACGAAGTACAGCGAGAATAGCGCTCTGCTGGGGCTTGCCTTCTGCAATCAGGGCATCAACGTCCTTCTTGAACTGGGTCAACTGCTCAGCAACGGCGGTGTTCAGCACGATCATCGCACCTGCGGTGTTGGCCTCGCTACCTACAGCACGGAACTCGAAACGGTTACCTGTGAAGGCGAAGGGTGAAGTACGGTTACGGTCGGTGTTGTCGATCATAATCTCAGGAATCTGAGGAATATCCATGCTCAGACCGTGCTTCTCACCACTACCTGCAATAGTATCATCGGTGCTGTTCTCCACGGTGTCAAGCATACTAGCAAGCTGCTTGCCGAGGAAGCTTGAGATGATAGCTGGAGGAGCCTCGTTGGCACCTAGACGATGGGCATTGGTAGCGCTCATGATAGAGGCCTTCATCAAACCATTGTGGTGATAAACAGCCATCAGGGCATTCACAACGAAGGTAATGAAGCGGAGGTTGTCCATAGGATTCTTGCCAGGACCGAAGAGCAATGCGCCAGTGTCGGTACCCAGTGACCAGTTGCAGTGCTTACCGCTACCATTGATACCCTTGAAGGGCTTCTCGTGCAGCAATACGCGGAATCCATGCTCCTCACCTACGGTGCGCATCAGCGACATCAGGATCATGTTGTGGTCGACAGCCAGGTTACACTCCTCGTAGATAGGAGCCAACTCGAACTGACCGGGAGCAACCTCGTTATGACGGGTCTTGACGGGAATACCCAACTCAACGGCACGTACCTCAAGGTCCTTCATGAACTCCATGACACGCTGGGGAATGCTACCAAAGTAGTGGTCCTCCAACTGCTGGTTCTTGGCTGCCTCGTGACCCATCAGGGTACGACCAGTCAAAAGGAGGTCGGGACGTGCACCTGCAATGCCCTCGTCAACCAGGAAATACTCCTGCTCGATACCGAGGAAGGCGTGAACCTTCTTGACTTCGGGATTGAAGTAATGGCA
>DCIS01000150.1:11543-12331 GCA_002317475.1 Prevotellaceae bacterium UBA1720
GACTCACCGGTATATGAAATAAAGATAGTGGGAATACACAGGGTATCGTCCATGATGAAGACGGGAGATGAGGCATCCCATGCGGTATAACCACGTGCTTCGAAGGTATTACGGATACCACCGTTGGGGAAACTGGAAGCATCGGGTTCCTGCTGTACGAGCACCTTACCCTCGAACTCCTCCAATACACCACCCTTGCGGTTGTATTCGATGAAACTCTCATGCTTCTCGGCAGTACCACCTGTCAAAGGCTGGAACCAGTGGGTATAGTGTGTCACACCCAGTTCGGCAGCCCACTGCTTCATACCAGCAGCTACACTGTTTGCGATACCACGATCCAGGGGTGCACCATTGTCAATGACGTCAACAAGGGCATCGTATGCCTCTTTGGGAAGGTAACGGAACATCTTCTCACGGTCGAATACATGCTTGGCAAACAAGCGGTCCATTCTCTCTTCGGGTGCTTTCACTGTGGCGGGCTTCTTGCTGAGAGCCTTCTCTACCACTTTGAATCTTGTTTCTGACATAATACCTATATTGAATAGTTAATAATTAGCAAATGTATTTGCAACAAGTCATTTCACTGTCTTTTTGCTTCTGTTTTTAAGTTTCACGTTACAAAAGTACAATGTTCTGATGAATCATGCAAACATTTTGCTAATTATTTTTATATTAACGTGGCATTTTGTTGTTGTTTTGACATAAATCAAGAACTTTTTGCTCAAAATAGCAATATGCCCCGTTGCATTTTGTCGTGCAACGGGGCATAAATCTCGCAAAAGGAAAGT
>DCIS01000150.1:12434-13651 GCA_002317475.1 Prevotellaceae bacterium UBA1720
ACCTTATTGACGGTTCCAAGGGCATTGACTACATTCCAGTCTACCTTGTTACGGTCAGCCACAATGCTGTAGCTATGGGTGCGACCCTTGACATACTTCTGCTGCAAGGCAAGCAGGTCATTGAGCGTCAGCTGCTCCGCACCCTCGAATATCTTCTGGTTGAGGTCATAGTCTATACCCAGATCCTTTGCATCAAGGTAAGACCAGATCACAGCATCACGCGTGGTGCGCTGGGTACGAAGACGTGTCACCAGAGCTTTCTTGGCAATATCAAAGGCTGCCTGAGACTGAGGCATATTCTCAATGATACCTTGGAAGGTGCTCATGCAGTCATTCAACTTATCCACCTGAGTGGCAGCCATATAATAGGTATAGTAGGGTTCGTAGGCAAAATCCGTTCCAGCAAAGAGACTGCGACAACTGTAAGCCAAGCCTCGACTCTCGCGAATCTCCTGGAATACGATGCTGTTCATGCCGCCACCAAAGTATTCATTATATAAGGTACGCGCGGGCTCAATGTTGACATCGAAGGTATTCTCCAGGTTAGAGAAGCCCAGCACACACGCATTGGGAGCGGCATAGTGACAGAAGAAGACCTGATTGTCAGTTGTGGTATTGGGCAGGAAACGCTGGTTGGGCAGAACGGGCAGGAGTTTGTCTGCCGTCTTGTGCTCCGCATTCACCAAGGCTATGACATCGTCCATGCTACTGGGACCATAGTAGGTCACGGTATGTTGATACTGCATGAGTGCCTTCACACGGTCCACCAGATGCTGGGCATCAAGAGCCATAACCTCCATATTGGTCAAGGTGTGTGCCTTGATGTAATCCATGCCATAAATAACATACTGACGCAGGCAACGATCCACGAACTGCTGGTTGGTCATGCTTACCTCACGCTCCTGCAGACTGGCCATCTTCATGTTTTCCAAAGCCTCCTCGTCAGGTTCAAGATTGGCAAGCAGATTCTCCACCAGTTTCAGTGCTTCCGTTTTGTTCTCATCCAAACCACTGAGTGTGAGATAAGTACGATTTCCACTGACACGGGCATTGATGCTACAACCCAAGTTATAGAAACTCTTCTTAACCTCTTCGGCAGTCATATCCTTGGTGCCGAGATAATCCATGTATTCCAAGGCAGTCTCCAGTTCACGGTCAGCATTGCTGCCCATATCAAAGACATAAGCCATCTGGAAGAGACCGTTCAGCGTGTTCTG
>DCIS01000150.1:13819-14040 GCA_002317475.1 Prevotellaceae bacterium UBA1720
ATCTGTGTGATATTGGGGTCAATGCCCTGACACTTATTCACACAGACATAGTTGTCTGCACCCAGGTATTTCTTAGCCACACGCATGATGTCTTCCTTCTTGAGACTCAACACTTTCTGAGGTTCTGCCACCTTTTCTGCCCAGGTTTGACCAGCCACGAATGAACTAACAAACTGCATGGCACGACTCTCATTCTCCTCAAGGGCCTTCTCGGTAGAGAG
>DCIS01000150.1:14186-15971 GCA_002317475.1 Prevotellaceae bacterium UBA1720
TCAGAACCTTGTTCCATCATGTTATTGTAGGTACCTGCTGCCATGAGTTTGTGAGGTTGTACAAGATCCAGGTCAATCAGACCTGCCGCGCCATTCTGCAGCATGGATGAAGCAATGCTCAGTGCCAGGGCATCCTCTTCCTTCTCACCGGGAGTGCGCCATGCCACCCATACATTCTCTGCCTCCTCGCCTATTACCTCCTTGATGACGGGCTCCTTGATAGCAGGTTGCTCCTTGACAGGCTTACGCTGGATGTCGTTGTTAGGTTGCCATGTACCAAAATACTGCTGGATGATGTCCACAGCCTCGTCGGGGTTGAAGTCACCAGAAAGACAGATGGCCACATTGTTGGGACGATAGTAGTTCTCAAAATACTTGCGGATATTGACCAGAGAGGGATTCTTCAGATGCTCCTGTGTACCGATAACTGTCTGAGTACCATAGGGATGCTCGGGATAAAGTGTCGAACTCAATGCCTCCAACACCTTCTCCATATCACGTACCATACTCATGTTCTTCTCCTCATACACAGCCTCCAATTCGGTGTGGAAGAGTCGGATAATCATGTTCTGGAAACGGTCACCCTGTATCTTAGCCCAGTTCTCCAGCTGGTTAGAGGGGATATCCTCCTGATAGCAGGTCACATCCTCTGAGGTAAAGGCATTGCTGCCATCAGAACCGATAGTAGCCATCAGTTTGTCGTACTCGTTGGGAATGGCGTAGCGTGAAGCCTCATAGCTGACCGAGTCTATCTCGTGGTAGATAGCCTTACGCTGTTGTGGATCAGCGGTTTGGGTATAGACCTCGTACAAGGAATCAATCTTAGCGAGCTCTACAGCCTCCTTTTCGTAGTTCCAGGTACCAAACTGCTTCGTACCCTTGAACATCAAGTGCTCCAGATAGTGTGCCAGACCGGTGCTCTCAGCAGGGTCATCCTTACCACCTGCATGTACGGCTATGTAGGTCTGGATGCGAGGTTGCTCCTCATTTACCGTCATATACACCTTCAATCCGTTATCCAAGGTGTAGATCTTGGTGTGCATGGGGTCACCCTCCACTGTTTCGTACTCATATTTGCTTTTCTCGCCACAACTACTCAACAGCAGCATGGCAAAGGTGCCTGTCAGCAAGCAAGATTTCAAAATATTCTTCATAGATGTATTATAAATTTGCTTCAAAAAAAGAGGTAAACATCATCGCTGTTTACCTCCTATGTGTTTCTTATTCTATTACTACGCGGGTCCAGCCATGAACATCAGGTTCGATGCCATACTGGATGTTGCGCAACTTGTTAAAGAGCTTCTCTGAGATAGGTCCGGGCTTCTCGCCGAAAACATAGCTCTTACCCGTTGCCACGTCATCAATGCGTGAGATGGGAGAGATGACAGCTGCGGTACCACAAGCACCAGCCTCCTCAAAGGTCTCGAGTTCCTCTTCAGGGATGGCACGACGCTCCACCTTGATACCCAGGTCCTCAGCCAACTGCATCAGCGACTTGTTGGTGATAGAGGGAAGGATAGAGGTTGACTTAGGCGTGATATAGGTGTTGTTCTTGATACCGAAGAAGTTGGCAGCACCAGCCTCGTCGATGTACTTCTTCTCCTTGGCATCCAGATAGAACTCGCAGGCATAACCCAGTTCGTGTGCCTTCTGATTGGCCTGCAGAGAGGCAGCATAGTTACCACCCACCTTGTAGATACCTGTACCGAGAGGTGCACTACGGTCAAAGTCACGGATGATGACGTAGGGATTAGCGAAGAATCCACCCTTGAAGTAAGGACCTAC
>DCIS01000150.1:16048-16981 GCA_002317475.1 Prevotellaceae bacterium UBA1720
ACCATCAAGGGACGGATATAGAGGGTAGCACCACTCTCATAGGGAGGAATGAAGCGCTCGTTCAGGCGAACAACCTTCTCTACCATCTCGATGAATTTGTCTGTGGGCATCTCGGGCATCAGGATACCGCGAGAGGTGCTCTGCATACGAGCAGCATTCTCATCGGGACGGAACACACGAACCTTGCCGTCAGGACAACGGTATGCCTTCAATCCCTCGAAACTCTCCTGACCATAGTGCAGACAGGTAGCTGCCATGTGCATGGGGATGGTCTCCTCACTGCAAACTTCAATCTCACCCCACTGACCATTACGCCAGTAGCAACGTACATTATAGTCGGTCTTGCGATAACCAAAACCAAGACTTGACCAATCTATTTCATTCATATTCGTAAGTAATTTACTGTTTCAAGTTGCAAATTTACACATTTTCGCTGGAACTGAGTAACGATTTGCAGTTTTTTTCTGCTTCAAGCAGTTTCTCACGGCAGAATTTCACCAATCCCTGTGCCTCTTGCAGTCGTGCTGCCATCTCATCGATGCCAGTCTCATTGTTTTCCATCTCACGGGCAATCACGTCCAGACGTGCCATTGCCTCTTCATAGGTCATTTCTTTTTGCATATTGCCTTATGATTGCTTACTAATTACTGTGCTATAAAGTTCTCCGTCTTGGAGGCGTGTGGTCACCACCTCACCTTCGGGAATGTCATGAATACTTTTGATGATTTTGCCACCACAGAGTGTGATGGAATAACCTCGCTGTAGAAGACGGTCGGGATTGAGCAACTCAAGTCGTTGGGAGAGGAGATCCAATCGATGTGACTCACGTTCCACACGAGAGGTGATGGCAGACTGCATACGATGCTGCAGGAGGGTGAGTTTACCCAACTGACGTTCCTTCATGCGGTCAAAGGCCAAGGGGAAGAAGGTGGT
>DCIS01000038.1:0-1082 GCA_002317475.1 Prevotellaceae bacterium UBA1720
TGATGAGTGTCACCACGGTTGAAGTATGTACTGTAGTTAGTGTCAGCATTCTTATAGACATACTGTGCCTGGAAGCGGCATCGCTTAAAGAACCAGTATTGCAATCCGACCACAACCTTATGCATATCCATATTCTGCTGCTTGTTGAAGTTAAAGTAGTCGTAACTCCATACCATGTCTAGGGACGTCGACTTTGGCAGTTTTGCTAAAGGTACGCTTCCTGTAAGGTATGCACCGTCACTCTTCACCTTGCCATCCTTGCCCCACAAATACTCACCATGCATATTAAACCACTTTGACTTATAGTCGAAACCTGCGGTCCAACGATCACGGCGATAATCCTCACCTGCTGCTATGCCGGGATTGAACACAGAATTGCCTACTAATGAGTGCCCGTAACCCAACTGACCTGTTACGCAGAGGTTCAGGCCCGTCATCGGTCTGTACTCTAGTCGTGCAATCACATCCTTCTTGTTGTTTCCGTCACGCTTATTGATACCTTGTCCGTTAAGTACCTGCACCTCATAGCGCAACTTCTTATTGTTGAGTTCACCATAGAGCGAGACACCTTGATCACGACCATATTGCACGCCCAATAAAGGATCAGTGCCACACCCCGTCAGGTAGGTGACTCCCTCGGAGTAGACGTCGATAGTCTCCATAGATGTGGGTGACAAGGGATTTTCAAACGACAAGGCATTCTTGAATTGACCGAAACGTATGGTCAGCGCATTGTTCCTGGTGATACGGAAGTCGGTGTAGTACTCTTGCACCACACTATTGAAATCGTGCATGAAAAGGAATGACCAACGTTTTGTTATCTGTGCATTAGCCCAGAAGAGGGTACGCTTACACAAGAAGGTGTTGGAGTTCTTGCCATCTGCCCTCTGATAGTAGTACCAACCCTGTGCATAGCCGTGAAGTTGGATGCGCGATGCGACATCGGAAATCCATTTATCATCATCGGAAGCCTTAGCAAGTGATGGTACCATCTCTGAAAGGACCTCGCCATTAACACCATCACGAGATGTTTCTTCATAGATAACGTTTGAGGTGCTTTCATCAGAAATATCAATACTACT
>DCIS01000038.1:1257-4386 GCA_002317475.1 Prevotellaceae bacterium UBA1720
GATATCTTTTTGATGGAGATAATCTCTCTTGCCTTCTCCATAGGGTCTGCACGTAAGATAAGCACACCCTTTCCTTTCCACAGGAATGAATACATATAGAGTATGCTGACACCCTCAGCCGAAAGTACATTAACAGCCTCTGCGGCACGTCCTGGCGTATCGTCTATACTCAAGGCCATGACATCTGCAAGCTGCACGTTGATACCAGACTCACGAAGAAGAAGGAATGCCTGCGTTGGCTTGTCGCAAAGCACGCGATATATACCATAGTCCTTCGTGTCAGCTATCGTAGAGGCAATAATCTGAATGCCCCCTTTACTCAAAAGATCAAGAACCTTTATCAAGGTACCACCTTTGTTCTCGATAAATATGGATAGTTGTTTGATTGTCATAAGCCTAACATCTATTGATATACTTTACGTTTGTCGATAACACGAACGGCCTTGCCTTCACTCACTGGGAGTGAACCCTTTGGAACGAGCTTGACATGTGGCGTAAGAAGAATCTCATCCTTCAAGGCACGCTTTATTCGTGAGGCAAGGTCTAACAGACGCTGAAAATCGTCAGTAAAGAGATCCTCCAGCTCAACCTCAACGGTCATATTGTCGTTATCTTCGTCAGTGGTGAGCGTGATCAGGTAATTGCTTGCCAGCTCGGGGAATCGCATAAGGATCTTCTCAATCTGGATGGGGAAGATATTGACTCCCTTAAGTACCATCATGTCGTCCGAACGACCTTTCATGCGATCCAGTCGTACGTGGTTTCTACCACAGGGACAACTACGGCCCAATACACGGGTAAGGTCACGAGTACGATAGCGTAAGAGTGGCATTGCCTCACGGCATATTGAGGTAAGAACCAACTCGCCAATCTCACCGTCGGGTACAGGTTCCAGTGTCTCTGGATCCACAATCTCCACGATATAATAGTCTTCCCAGAAGTGCAGGCCGTTTTGTTCCTTACACTCAAAACCGACACCTGGTCCGCACATCTCCGACATGCCAAATGAGTTGTATGCCTTGACGCCAAACATATCCTCAATGCGCTTTCTCTGTTCCTCGGAATGGGGCTCAGCACCAATGGCAAAAACCTTCAGCTTAGTATCACGACGTGGATCAATTCCCTCTTGATCCATCACCTCCTTCAATCGGGTAAGGTATGATGGCACGGCATGGATGGCTGTAGTGCCGAAATCCTTGATGAACTTAATCTGTCTCAACGAGTTGCCAGCAGCGGCAGGAACGGTAAGCATGCCCAGTTTCTCTGCACCATTCTGGAAACCTAAGCCACCTGTGAACATGCCATACCCCGACGAGTTCTGGAACACATCAGTTGGTCGGAGACCTACCATCCAGAGGTTACGTGCCACTTGGTTAGCCCACTCATCTATATCCTTGTCTGTATGTAAGATGACGGTGGGGTTACCTGTTGTGCCAGACGAGGAATGTAGGCGTGTGCACTTCTCTATAGACACACTGGCAAGACCAAATGGATAGGTATCGCGAAGATCCTGCTTAGTAGTGAATGGAATATTGCGAATATCACCCAGCGTCTTGATGTCCTCTGGTGTAATGCCTGCTTCTTTGAAGCGTTTCTTGTAGAAAGGTGAGTTCATGCAATGCTTTACGGTAGCTTTAAGGCGTTCCAACTGAAGCGCCTCAATCTGCTCTCGCGTCATTGTCTCTATTTCCGGATTAAAGTATTCACAACTGTAATCCTTTGTCATTCCTATATTCTTCATAAGAACCCACTATTTTGCAGCTTCAACACCAAGGTCAAATGCCTTCAAGTTGGCCTCAACCACAGCCTCACCCTTACGGGCAAAGATCGTCGAAACGGCCTGGCGTAGTTGTTCGGGAGTGACAATTTCCAAATATTTAGCTGCCATACCTAGGAGGACAACATTGGCCGAACGAGCTGAACCGGCATCCTTGGCCACCTGTTCAATGTCCAACTGTACCACATTGGGCAACGCGTTTAGTTCGGCAAAGAGTGCCTCCTCCTCAGGATAGTTGGGAATGTTTACGAAAGGTTTATTGCTGGTCACAATGGCACCATTTTGACTCAGATAAGGCAAATAGCGGAGTGCCTCCATAGGCTCCATAGAGATGATGATGTCACAGCCACCCTTTGCAATAAGGTCACTATAAATTGTCTCGGTAGACAGACGTAGATTGGACTGCACATCGCCGCCTCGCTGACTCATACCATGAACCTCAGCCTGCTTCAAACTAACACCAGCTTTCGTAGCAGCCTCACCTATGATTGTTGCAACGGAGAGGATACCTTGACCTCCAACGCCACAGAGTATTATATCTTTTTTCATAATGCTTGTTCTTTGAGTTTCTTTGCCTCACGGGCATGACGTGCAGCAGTTTGTATACATTCGCGACGTGGGATGATGACACTTACACCTTCGTAGGCTATTTCGTTCTTTATTAATTCCTTGATCGCAGGGATATTCTTAGGTAGTGGAGTCACAACATGAAGATGTTCCTGTGAGAGCCCCAAACCTAGGCATATTGCCTCAAACTTATTAGTGCCGGCTGAATCTTGACCACCCGTCATACCTGTAGTAAGATTGTCGGAGATGATGACAGTGATGGCGGAATTGTCGTTGATAGCATCCAGCAGACCTGTCATTCCGGAATGAGTAAAGGTAGAGTCACCTATGACCGCGATAGAAGGACGCAGGCCAGCATCAGCAGCCCCCTTTGCCATTGTGATGGATGCACCCATGTCTACACAGCTTGACAAGGCCTTAAAAGGAGGCAGTGCTCCGAGTGTATAGCACCCAATATCACCAAAGACACGAGCATCAGGATACTCGTCCAAAATCTCGCGCAACGCACCATAGACATCACGATGGCCACAACCTTGACAAAGCTGGGGAGGACGAGCAGCAAGATTCTTAGCTGGAGCAAAACCCTCGGGTAACTGAACGCCTAAAGCAACTGCCAAAGCATCGGGAGTCAACTCGCCCATACGTGGCAAATCGCCAGTCAGACGACCCTTCACCGGAGCAACATCTCCTACGATACGACGAACCTCCTCCTCAACAACAGGTTGTCCATCCTCTACGACGAGCAGCACATCACATTCTTCTGCCATGACCTTGATCTTTGCTTC
>DCIS01000038.1:4505-5467 GCA_002317475.1 Prevotellaceae bacterium UBA1720
TGCTTTCCACCTTGTTATATATGGATTGCTCTGAGGCAGCCAACATATCCTTCTGTTTCTCTATCAGCACAGCATATTTCTTCTTGGCAATACCAGGCAATAATACCCACTGATCGGTAGAAGGATGCATCTCATTAGGTTGCTTTGCATCCTTTACTTCAACTGCAGCACGAGAGTGTGCCAGACGGGTGACGATACGCAACACCACAGGTTCTTTGATAGCCTCGGAGTAGTCAAAGGCCGTTACCATCATATCATAAGCCTCCTGTTGATTGGAAGGCTCAAAGCAAGGAACCATGGCAAACTTGGCATAGAAACGAGAGTCTTGCTCGTTCTGACTGGAGTGCATCGAGGGATCATCTGCAGCAAGAACAACCAAACCTCCATTCACGCCCGTAATAGCCGAGTTAACAAAGGCATCAGCGCACACATTCATACCCACATGCTTCATGCACACCAAAGCACGCTTGCCTGCATACGACATACCCAAGGCTGCCTCCATTGCAGTCTTCTCGTTTGTACACCACCGTGAACGCACTCCTCGTTCGCGAGCCAGTGGGGAATTCTGTATATATTCCGTAATCTCTGTTGACGGAGTACCGGGGTAAGCATATACCCCTGAAAGTCCTGCGTGCAAAGCACCCAGCGCAATGGCCTCGTCACCCAAAAGCAGTTGTTTCTTAAGCATAATATGTTAGTTGATTGTCAATATTAGTTGTTTCATGTGTAAAATTATAAAAAATAACGCAACAAACATAACAATTCGAAGGAAAAAACACACATACCGTAAAAATTCAATGCAAAATGCGGCAAGAAGACACCCAATCATCCTAAAACCTGTGGTCAGGAATATAACCGATGGAATAGGTCTTGTCAAGTAGAGGAAGCCACTTGTTGTCGGGATTGGCACCTATCTGAAGACCATAAAAGCAGGTGCCGTTTGTGCGGAGCTGGAGGATACG
>DCIS01000015.1 GCA_002317475.1 Prevotellaceae bacterium UBA1720
CCTTTGTACCAAGATCGTCTTCTTCTTTTGACAGTTTGATGCTGGCTACCAGCGTCTTACTGATGGATGATGCCTGAACGTATATGGAGTCCTTCTCGTTGTCAATGATACCCGTAGCATCGGTGTAGAGCTGGTCATTGAATTTGTTGTTGAACTTGAAACTCTCGATGACGGGTAATTCGCCTGGGGCTTCAGTTGTCTCTGTCTCCAGGGCAAACTTGGACAGCGTAATGGTGGTGTCGCCCTGAAGGGTGAGGGTAATGAACTGTTCATCCTCCATGCGATCCAAGATGAACTGCTCGGGGATGGCAATGACCTGACTGTCAAGGAAACAGAAGTAGCGGGTGTCGCCCTCGGGGATGACCTCTCCAAGGGTTCCCTCGTCCTCGGGACGTACCTCGCCGGAAGTGCCACTTCCATTGTGATAAAGCTTGACATCCTCTTCAACGGTCAGAATCTCCCAGCTGCTACCTGCATCGGATGCTTGCCAGCTGCAAATGGCTGTGCTGGAATGGCTTGCTGCACAAAGGAAGGCGGTAGTCGTGTTACTGTCTGCTGCCGTACGGGGACGGAACATCCAAATGCCATCACCATTGCTCTCAATGCTGACCGAAATCATTTCGTCAGTAAAGAACCAGGTGCCGTATTCGTAGGTGGTGCCCCAGCCACCCCAGCCTCCCCACCAGCCTCCAGAAGAACTCTCGGTGCGGTTGGTGATATAGTTGCCGGTTCCTACATTCTGCAGGTAATAGTCGCCAGAGGGATCCATGATGAAATACCACTGATTGTTTTTGTTCTTAGGGTCGATAGGGGTACGGTAAGCATCGTTGGCACAACCACTGGGATGGTCGACCAGGGCCTCACCTAAAGTAGGATTCTTTTCGTCAACGTCTGCGTTGTAGACACAATAGCCATAGTCGTTGACACATCGCAACAAATAGGGAGTGTTCTCCTTGATCTGGCTCAGATTCTTGATTTGTGCCTGTGCTGTATTACTGCATGCAAAAGTGCACAGCAGCATCAGTGTTTTCAGTACTTTTTTCATATCCTACTTTAAATATTTAGCTAGTTTGCTTTTGTTCTGTTTCAAACCCTTAGCAATGCTTTGGGCATTGAGGAGGGCACCCTTCTTGGAGGTGTGGGTGTGGTCACGCTTGAAGTATTCGGCAGAGGCCTCACGACCCAGTTTGTCAAAGGCATCGGCACTGATGTTGTGCAGGTCGATGAACTCAACACCAGTCTGTTCAACGACCTCACGATACCAACGGCCGAACGAGTCGTTACGACGCTCAATCTTACCACTAGGCCATTCGTTGCGTGGGGTAAGGCTGACCAGGATGGGAGTAGCGCCTTTCTGACGCACATCATCAATCATCTTGTGGAGGTACCAACCGAAGGTGTAGACCACCTCATTTCGCACCTCATTGTCAGTACGTACACGATAGACGTGACTGCTGTCTGCCGTGCCGGTGATATCGTTGCGTGCCTTGCCATGAGCAATTTCGTTGCCGGCATCGTTATGGCCGAACTGTATCAATACGAAATCGCCGGGCTGGAGGTCATTGTATACCTTGTCCCAACGGCCTTCGCGTAAGTAACTGCGGCAGGAGCGGCCAGCTTGGGCACTGTTCTGGATGACGATTTTCGACGCGTCGAAAATCACATCTGCCACAGCTCCCCAACCCCACATGCCATCCTCGGCCTTGTCCTCGTTCTTCACGGTGGAGTCACCGGTGATGAAGACTACGGGTTTGCCAGTCTGACGCTTGACGCCTGTCGTGGGCAGGGTAAGATTGGTCATCATGCCTTGTAGGGACTTGATCTCGGGATGGGTGCAAGCCGCAAGTCCATCAGCGGCACTACGCGCATTGAGTTGTGCACCGAAAGCGCTGGTGTGGATGTGATCGAGGTAGAAATGGTAGTTGAACTTCCACTCGCTCATCTCGTCATATTTCTGTGCCGAGATCTCGTTGAGGTCAACGAAGGGACAATCCATCTCCTCTGCCACCTGTTTAGCCCAAAGACCAAAGGTCTCGTTGACACGGGTAACACGTCGGTTGGCGCCTTCGCCCTGATAGGCATTGCGTGGTGTGAGGCTCATCAGGATGGGATGTGCGCCGAGAGCGCGTGTCTCACGGATGAAGCGACGCATGTATTCGCCATAGCTGTAAACGGTCTCCTTGACACCAGTCTCCTTAATGGTGACGTTGAGTGAATCGGTGGCAGAAATGCCCTTGATGCTGGCACGTGCACGACCTGAGTCAAAAGGACCATTGTCATTGTGACCAAGTTCAATAATCACCCAGTCACCAGCTTTGATGCCTTTCTTGACATCCGCCCAAAGTCTGGTATAGAAAGTGCGGCTGGATGTTCCTCCCAAGGCCTGATTCTCGACGGTAATCTTGTTCTCGTCGAAATACTGATGGGCATAGTATCCCCATCCCCACTGGCCATTGTCACCATTGCCAAGGGTGCCGGTGCGCATGGTGCTATTGCCGACAAGGAAAAGTACGGGATTGTTGCCTTTGCGCGAACTGCCTGCCTTAGGACGTGCAGTCGAGGCTTTCTCCAACGAATCGAGGGTGAGGTCTATAACCTTGTTCACATCCTCCATCCCTTGGTATTTCTTTTCGTCCTCAGTCATCTGGGCGAACAGAATACCAGGAAGTATGGTTAGCAATGTTAGTAAAAGGGAAAATCTGCTTTTCATAATATAGAAATATTATGCAAAGTAAACAAAAAACATCCAATCCTCAAAATAAATGACGTTAAAACCCTCGTATATATAACAAAATCAGGTCAAAAGGCGTAAACCTAATGACCTGATTCTCTTTTATTGTGTGTTTATGTTGAGCTTTACTCGTTTTATTTAAGCCTTGCGGTAAGCCTCCAACTGCTCAACGCTCATCTTGCTGATCCAGTTGTTGTGCTTCTCAATCTCGCTCTCCACATAGTTTACGTAGACATTAAGACTCTTGCCGAAGAGTTCGGGAGCCTTGCTTGCGTTCTGCATCAGCAGGTGGCACATGATGATGTCTGCTGCCATCTCGTAGAGATGACGAGCACAGATATCGTGCAGTTCCTCGTTGTCAGCCTCCTTGACAGTGGCCAGACATGCGTTGAACTTCACTGCCATCTCCTTAACGCGAGTGAGGTAGCCCTCATACTCTGCTGCAACGGGCTGTGCCTCATAGTCGCTGATGACCTGGCTGTAGAAACCATTGGTGACATAGCGAATAGCAGCAACGGTCTGGAGCTGTGTGGTACCCTCGTAGATAGAGGTGATACGAGCATCGCGATAGATACGCTGGCAAGCATACTCGAGCATGAAACCTGAACCACCATGAATCTGGATACAGTCGTAGCCATTCTGGTTGGCGTACTCGGAGTTCATACCCTTGGCCAGAGGAGTGAAGGCATCAGCCAAACGGCTGTAGGTCTTCTGCTCTGCACGCTCCTCGGGAGTGAGTTTGCGCTCGCGAGCGATATCGTCGAGTGCCTTATAGATATCTACGTAACGTGCACACTGATAGAGCAATGCACGACCAGCATCCAACTTCGCCTTCATGATGGCAAGCATATCGTAAACGGCGGGGAACTCGATGATGGCCTTGCCGAACTGCTTGCGGTCACGAGCGTAGGCAATAGCCTCGTTGTAAGCAGCCTGAGAAAGACCTACAGACTGAGCAGCGATGCCCAGACGAGCACCGTTCATCAATGCCATAACGTACTTGATCAGACCCATCTTGCGACTACCGCAGAGCTCTGCCTTGGCGTTCTTGTAAACGAGCTCACAGGTTGGTGAACCATGGATACCGAGCTTGTTCTCAATGCGACGTACATCCACACCACCGTTGCGCTTGTCATAGATGAACATGGAAAGACCACGACCGTCACGGGTGCCTGCCTCGGAACGAGCCAGCACGAGGTGAATGTCAGAGTCACCATTGGTGATGAAGCGCTTGCTACCGTTCAGACGCCAGCAGTTGTTCTCCTCGTCGAAGGTTGCCTTCAGCATAACTGACTGAAGGTCAGAACCTGCATCGGGCTCGGTGAGGTCCATTGACATGGTCTCGCCAGCACATACACGGGGTACGAAACGCTGACGCTGATCCTCGTCGCCGAACTCATAGAGTGTCTCAATACAATCCTGCAATGACCAGATGTTCTCAAAACCAGCATCGCCGGTTGAGACGATCTCGTTGGCAGCAGTATAGACGGTGTTGGGGAGGTTAAGACCGTTGTAGCGACGGGGCATGGTCATACCGTTCATGCCTGCGCTGATCATAGCCTCAAGATTCTCGTAGGTCTTGCTTGCATAGCGTACGCGACCATTCTCGCAGTGAGGACCTTCTGCATCAACAGCCTCAGCGTTGGGGGCAACGACATTGGCACAGATATCACCTACGATATCCAGTACCTTGTCATAGTTGTCCATTGCGTCAGCAAAGTCCTGGGGAGCCTCTGCGTACTGGTCTTTGTCAGCGTACTCACGCTCTTTCA
>DCIS01000115.1:0-3188 GCA_002317475.1 Prevotellaceae bacterium UBA1720
GAATGACGAGTGCAGCATTCTTGGCACGACAATGGCAGACGAACCCATAACGCTTGTCCTCCCACTTTCCATTGCACGACTTTGCGAGGGCATCAGCCACCATGAAACCAATGTTGTGGCGTGTACCTTCATACTCGCTTCCTATATTGCCCAGACCGGCTATCAGATACTTCATCGCAGGTGTTGTGTTGTTGTCAGAGGTGGACTGTGCCTTTCCTCCGAAAAATTTCCGTAATAACTTGAAAAACATAATAATAAAAAATAGGGTTGACGCGTTGGAACACCCGTCAACCCCTTTTATAATCTTGTCTGTAAGATTACTTCTTAGCAGCCTGAGCAGCAGCAGCGGCAGCAGCACGGGTCATCTTAACCTGGCATACAACAACACTGGGGCTGGTAACGATCTCGAGACCCTCGAAGCTCAGCTCAGCAACCTTGATTACCTTACCGAGACCCAACTTGGTAACGTCGATGTTCAGAACCTCAGGAATCTGAGTGTAGGGAGCGCGAACCTTCAGCTTACGAACGCTTGCAGCCAGCTTACCACCGGCCTTAACACCCTCTGCCAGACCGTTCATCTTGATGGGAACCTCCATAAGGATGGGCTTGGTCTCGTTGATCTCATAGAAGTCAACGTGCAGAACCTGATCGGTAACGGGGTGGAACTGGAGCTCCTTCATGATAGCCTTACGCTCCTTGCCATCGATATTCAGGTTTACGCTATAAATGTTGGGAGTGTAGATAAGGTTGCGCAACTCAGCATTGCTGCAAGCAAAGCTCTCTGCTACGGGCAGACCATTCTCACCCTTAACCTCACCATACAAGTTGCAAGGAACCATGTCCTGCTTACGCAGCAACTTTGCTGCCTTCTTACCGCCAGCAACGCGTGCGGTACCCTTTACGTCAATACTTTTCATTTTTGTTTGTTTTGTGTTACTCTAAATTAAGTATAATTCTCTTGCTTAATTCGCCATCACACAGGGATGTGCTCCGAAAGCGGGTGCAAAGGTACGACTTTTTTCCGGAACGACCAAAGAATAATAAAGAATTTATTCAAGTTTTGCATATTCTTTTATCACCCACTTTACACGTACAGACACCGTACAGCCTACGNNAGCCTACGTACAGCCTACGTAAACGTACGGTGTTTGTACGGTGTTTGTACGGTGTTTATACGTATAATGTACGGTGTCTCAATGGTATAAATGTACTACCGTACTTGCGAAACATGAATAAAAATACGGCTAGAATTCCAGATCAATCTTGATATCCTCGCTGTATTCAGGACGTGGGTCAGCCTTGCCCTGCTTCTCCTCAATAAAGGTCACAGCCTCCTGCAGACCAGAAATGAACTTCTCAAAATCCTCGCGGTAAAGGAATATCTTGTGCTTCTCGAAAGAAATCTGTGGTGCATCCTCACCACCACTTACAATCTTCTTGCTCTCGGTTAATGCCAGATACATTTCGCCGTTATGACTTTCCTTTACATCGACATAGTAAATTCTCTTACCAGCCCTGATCACTTTGGAGAAAACGATCTCCTTCTCTCTTAGCCCCTCACGTTTGTTTTCGCCTTCCATTTCTTTCTCAGTTTGATAAATATGTTCCAAAATTGCTCATATTTTACGAAACAACCAAAAAAAAAGGAGGAAAAGTGCAATTCTTTCCCTTAAAATGATTAATTTTGCCAACCTTTTAGAAGAATTGACATTATGATAAATCGCGAACTCATTCGTCTGAAGACAGTACAAATCGTTTACGCATACTACCAGAATGGTCAGGAAAATGGCCCAAAGAGTGCGGAAACAGCAGAGAAGGAATTGCTCTTCAGCCTTGACAAATCCTATGAGCTCTACCAAGCCCTACTGTTGCTGATGCAAGAAGTGCACAGCATAGCTGTAAATGATGTAGACCAGCGCAAACTGCGTATACGACAGCTCAATCTGAGCGACACTGTTAGTACCAAGTTCATCAACAACCGCTTCATGCTTCAACTGTTGCAGAACAAGCAGTTGATTGACTACAGAGAGAATCACAACCAGATCTGGATAGCCGACGAAGAACTGGCCAAAAGCATCTATCGTGACATCCAGAACAGCGCATACTATCAGGAGTATATCAACAAGGGTGGAGAGAACAACTACGAAGAGGATCGTGAACTTTGGCGACACATCTACAAGGATTTCTTTACCAACAACGAGGAGGTGGACAAAGCCTTGGAGGACAAGAGTCTGTACTGGAATGATGACAAGCACATCGTAGACACCTTCATCCTGAAGACCATCAAGAAGTACACCGAGGAGATGCCTGAAGCCGCTCCCCTACTGCCCGACTACGACTCGGATGAGGACCGTGAATATGCAGCGCAGCTCATCCGCTTCACCCTGAAGGGCGAGGAGCAGTACCGCCAACTCATTGGTGAGAACCTTCGCAACTGGGATTTTAGTCGTGTAGCCTTGATGGACCTCATCATCATGCAGATAGCACTGGCAGAGATCACCTCGTTCCCCAGCATCCCCTTGAACGTAAGCATCAACGAGTATGTGAACGTGGCAAAGATGTACAGCACCCCACGCAGCAGTGCCTATGTGAATGGTATGCTTGACGGCATTGCCAAGAAACTGCAGGCTGAGGGCAAGTTGGTGAAGAAATAAGAGAAAACCTACATTATTTATATAATAAACGTACATTATTCATTTCTGTAAAAACAAATCAATATGAATACACTTTCAATCCTTTTGCAGGCAGAGGCTAATCCCTCAGGCAACTACGTCTTTATGGGTTCTATGATTCTGATCTTCGTGATCATGTATTTCTTCATGATTCGTCCTCAGCAGAAGAAACAGAAGGAGTTGCAAAACTTCCAGAACAGCCTGGCTGCCGGTTCACAGATCATTACCCAGGGTGGTATCATTGGTACCGTAAAGGGCATTGACGAGGCAAACAACACCATAAAGGTGGAGATTGCAAGCAATGTATGCATTCAGGTTGCACGCAACGCTGTCTTCCCCATGGGTGAAGCACCCGCTATGCAGCAGAAGTAATCCATTTCTCTCCCAACCGAAGAGCATAGGCTCTAAGAAAAGGAAACAAACGAGGGATTTATGACTGATAAAGACAAAAGAGGTGGATCGGGGACATTCTTCAACAATCGTAGCAAGAATGTCTTCATCTTCCTCTTCTTCTTT
>DCIS01000115.1:3266-4527 GCA_002317475.1 Prevotellaceae bacterium UBA1720
GTGCCCATTAAGTTGGTCAATATCCCTAAAGATGTGATTATCACCACTGAACTGCCTCAGGAGATGCAGTTGATGGTGCGTGCCAAAGGCAATGAACTACTGCCCCTGTTCTGGAAACCCAGACTCGACACGCTACCCATTGACTTCAGCAAGTATGACACGCACGAGATAACGGACATTACAGCCCTTGCCCCTGCCGCCATACAACAGTTGCTGAAGGACAAACTGCCCAACCGCAGCACCATCACACAGCAGATTCCCGACACCCTGCTTTACTCCTACAACCGTGGCATACATCGCAGATTGCCTGTCCGCCTGAGAGGCAACGTCACTACCAGCAACCAGTATAACCTGGACGGATATACTTTCGTCCCAGACTCGGTAGATGTATACGCCCCAGCCAATGTCCTGGACACCCTGCGAGCAGCTTACACCGAGGTTTGCAACCTTCAGGACTTGACAGGAAGCACGAATCAGTTCATCCCCTTGGTGCACTCTCGTTCTGTCCGTTTCTTCCCCGACACGGTCTCACTTAATGTCAATGTAGACATTCTCACACGTCAGAGTATCGAGGTGTATGTACAGGGTATTGATTTCCCCGAAGGAAAGGAATTGAGAGCTCTGCCTGCTACAGTGACCATCACCTATCTGGTCAGTGCCACACAGGCAAAGTCCATCAATCCCAACCTGTTCCGCGTGAGCGTCTCATACAATGATATCAAGAACAGCAGCACCAACAAGTGTAAGCCTCATATCATCAGTATGCCCGGTGGCGTATCAGGCGCCTTCATCACCCCGCAACAGGTGGATTACATCATCGAGGATGTCAACACCAGTCGTATGGTTCCAGTACGTCCCAGTACCCTCACGGAATAAGTGTTAAGCAGTCAAAGTTTGCAAAGATGAAGATATTTGGCATTACAGGTGGCATTGGCAGCGGGAAAAGCTATATCAGCCATATCCTAAGTCAGGAGTACGCCATCCCTGTCTACGATTGCGACACAGAGGCCAAAAGGCTGAATGAGACGTCACCCGTCATTCGCGAATCGCTCAAAGCCTTGGTTGGCTCGGAGGTGTATGACGATACAGGCAGACTGCAGAAAGCCATCCTGGCTCAGTATCTGTTCGCTAGCGAGGCACATCAGCAAGAAGTAAATGCCATCATACACCCAGTAGTTCGAGAGGACTTCCAGCAGTGGGCACAACGGCAAGGAGCACCCATCGTGGCACTGGAGAGTGCCATCCTCCTGGAGAGTGGTTT
>DCIS01000115.1:4588-4771 GCA_002317475.1 Prevotellaceae bacterium UBA1720
TCGAGCGAGCCATGCGCAGAGACGGTAGTACAGCGCAGCAGGTGGAGAACCGCATTCGGCTACAACTCAGTGATGAGGAGCGAGCAGCACAAAGCCATCACACCATCATCAACGATGGCAGGGAACTACGCCCCCAGATTGAGAGCATTATCAACAATTAGAATGTACTAAACAAATAATAAA
>DCIS01000115.1:4792-5209 GCA_002317475.1 Prevotellaceae bacterium UBA1720
GCACAAAAAAACAATAACAACTATGCTTAGAAAAGTATTAGCGATTGCAGGCAAGCCAGGCCTTTACGAACTGGTATCAAGAGGCAATGGAAGCCTCATCGTTCAGACCATCGATGCAAAGCATCAGCGTATGCCTATCTTTGGCACAGACAAGGTTATCTCATTGGCAGATATCGCAATGTATACCGACGAGGAGGAAATACCCCTTGTTTCAGTGTTCAACAACCTGAAGGAGCTCGAAGGTGGCAAGGCTTCTGCATTCGACTTCAAGAAGGCAAGCAAGGACCAACTGGCAGAGTACATGGGCAAGATCCTGCCCAACTTTGATCGTGACCGCGTATACCCCTCTGATATCAAGAAACTCATTCAGTGGTACAACATCCTCATCGAGAACGGTTTCGATGACTTCTCTCTGCC
>DCIS01000042.1:0-1361 GCA_002317475.1 Prevotellaceae bacterium UBA1720
CAGAGGGTGATGTAGATGATGTAGCGCTTGCCATCATTCTCGAGGCACAACTGTGTCTCTACCTTCCAAGCAGAAGGAGCCTGCTCAGCATTGCAGTAGGTGTAGATCATGCCACCATCGAAATAGATACCAATGCTGGCATCCTCTGCCATATAACCTGCCTCGGTGAGGGTTACACCATTAGAGGGCTGACAGTAATCGCCAAATGTGCCGTTCTCATCCAAAGCTCTCAGACAACTGGCGTTGATCATATCGTCCTCGCTCTCATAGCCCAACAGCGTAGCAATCTCTGCCAATGGCAACTCGATGCTGTTCTCGTCAGAGGTAACCTTCATGACGATGGTGTCTGCGCCAACAGTCTCGTATGCTGCGATGCTCTCCACGATGTTGTAGATCACATTCACCTGAAGCATAGCACCGTCCTCGGTATTTGCCAGGTAGAAACTACCCTTAAAGCTGTCACCAATAGCTGTTGCGCCGGGGAACTGGATAGCGTTGAATACCAACGATTCGTCTGCAGATTCTACTGCGACTGAGATACCCCATGTAGACTCAGTACCCCAAGAGGTACGACGACCAGCAGAGGTCAACCAGAAGCCGGGATAAGGTGTACAAGTATATTCATCTGTGTACTCGGGATCTTCCTCGGTGCTGGCAATGGTCTCACCATACAGGTGATAGTTTGTTGTACCAATAGCCTCCTCGATAGCAGCATAAGGAACTTCTACGCCCTGACTCCAAGCATAGCTGGTATTCAGCTCCTGAGCAATGGTGATGGTACGGGTTGCAACTACATGCAGTTCGTTAGGATCAACGATCTCCTGCTTCTCACCGATAGTGAAGTTAACGGTCACCTCGTAGTATTTCTCACCATAGGTAAGATAGAGCTTGGCGGTGTAAACCTCGCCACCTGCAGCCTTGTCGGGGTACTGACCCACATGGAACTCTGTCCAGGTATTGTTGCTTGTAGGCTCTACGAAGAAGCAAGAATTGCTACCCCAGTTGGTCACTGCACCCGTAGCAGTAAGCCACCAACCACCATTATTTGCGGTGTGATCAGTGCTCAAACCACCATTCTCAGTAAGTGCCTGCATCTGGATATCCTCTGTGTTCTCTGCACCCAGCAATGCTGCAATAGCCTCAAGGTCAAGGGTAAAGCTTACGCTTGAGTAGTCGTTGGTAGGCTCCTGAGAAACCTCAATAGTCTGCTCACCCACCTTGGTCATATCTGCCAAACCATTGAAGGGAGGCTCTACGAATTTCACAGTGTACTTGATAACGTATGCCTTGTTGCCGTAAACAACATAGAGGCGAACGTATACTACATCACCCAGGGCATTGCTCTCGGGATACTGACCCAT
>DCIS01000042.1:1387-3368 GCA_002317475.1 Prevotellaceae bacterium UBA1720
ACGAATGTAACGTTGTCATCCTCAGCATTGTAAGCCATCTGCTGAACGAAGATAGCATCAGCGTTATTCCAGCTGTAACCAACCAGGTCACCAGTCTTTTCCTCAGTCTCGGAATCAAGGTAAGTACGCAACCAGCCATCTGTTGATGACAACAGAGCCAAAGTCTTGGTGTTGGTACCCTCGTTATACTGATCCACATAGATCATTTTGCTGAACACACTTGCCAACTCTGCCTTGGTCAAGCCCAGTTTCTCAGCAATGTCGCTGACTACAACTGCTACATCACTGGTCTCATAGCCCTGAGTATAGTAACGCTCGCTACTAACCTCTACGGTACCTACGATCTCCAGGTTGGCAATAGTGGTCTCAGGGTCGGGAAGTTCAACCTCAGGAACTTCAGGCTCCTCGGTCGAGGTGGTGTCATTGGTAAACAAAACTTCTACCTGAACAACTGCTGCCTTGCCATTAGCCACGAAGCCCCAGATAGCGCCGAAGATTTCATCTTCCTTCCACACACCATTATGGTGAGCACCCAGGTAGTTAATCAGACCTGTCTCGGGTTCGTCAATCTTCACGCAGTAACCACGGCTCTCCTCAGTGATGTCACCCCATGAACAGAGGTCACCGTCACCGTTGCGCCAACCATCAGAGGTGTTCTCTACAGCCTCAAAGGTAGTTGCGTTGACGATATACTGCTTTGCTGATGACAGAGTCTCAACGTCCAAAGCTGCTGCAACTTTTGCTGCATCAAACTCTGCGGTAAGACCAGAATAAGTAGCACCTGGAGTATCCTTTACCTCAACGGGAAGAGCGAATACAACAGGAACCTTCACACCATCAACGATGATCGAGGGATTCTCGAACTCTACAACTACCTTCACCAGGGCAGCCTTATTATTTGCTACAAAGCCCCAGTATGCAGTAAAGGTATCGCCTTAGTTCCACACGCCATTGTGGTGAGCGCCTAGATAGTCAATCAGTCCGCTCTCGGGCTCTTGGATCTTCACGCAGTAACCACGAGTCTCTTCGGTAATATCACCCCATCCACAGAGGTCACCATTGCCCTGACGCCAACCATCGCTGGTGTTCTCCACTGCACTCCAGTCAGAAGGGTTGACAATGTACTCCTTAGCCTCAGTAATGGCACTGATGCCCAAAGCCTCGGTGACAGCCTCAATGCTGAACTGAGCCGTCAAGCCACTGTACATAGCCTCTGGTTCGTCCGTCACGTTGATGGTCTGAATGCCAGCCACAGGGACAGCACTACCAGCTACCGTGATACTCTCTTGTGCGTATGCGTGTATACCTAAAAAGGTAAGCAGCATGCACATCACGTTTCTTAAAAAGTAGTAATGTTTCATAAATTTGATATTAGGTTAATGATTGAATTTTGTTAGTTTTCTGGATATGTTTTGGTTGTGGGTATAGTTTATCCATGCTATTCAAATGCAAAGAAAATAGAAAAAGATGGATGTAAGAAGAAATGTGGGCAAGAAAGCACACTCGGATATAAAAATTGATACAAAAAGTAGATATTGTGACAAAATAATACCGCTTTCTACTCGTTATTCAAGATATTATGCTTACCTTTGTCCTCTGAAATGTAACTCGAGTAACATACCATGAACTTCAACTTCGCCCTACTCTATGCCGGCCTTGGACAGACTGAAGCGAACTTCAGTTACAACGATGTCTGTAGCAACTTTTCGCGCATCATCTTCATGAAGGAGGGAAGCGGACTGGTCCTCTGTGGCAGCGAGCAGCACACGCTCACCCCTGGCAGGATGTACCTCATCCCACCCCTCATCTCACATAGCCTGAAATGCACAGAGCCTTCCAGTTTTTGCTACCTAATGTTCGCCGACGAATCCACGCACCTCATCGAGCATTTCCACCTTCACCGTTACAACCTCGAGATTGCAGCAAGCAAGGAAACAGAGATGATACTGATGTACATCATCCAGCAGACATCTGGGTTCAC
>DCIS01000125.1 GCA_002317475.1 Prevotellaceae bacterium UBA1720
GCCGTTTTTAATTGAAGAGAGCTCAAGATTATATGTCTTGGGCTCTTTTTGCATATAGATGCATGGGGGATTCTCCTACTCTCCCACGCAGTGGGCTTTTGGCGATGTTCCTATTTGATGTTGAGTATTGCTTTGATGATTGGGAATACTTCTTTTTTTAGGATAGCATCGTTTAGAAAATGTTCTCCCTCAAATATCCTGAAATTGTCCGTGCCATAGTTTTTTTTGAATTCTGGCTGGCAGTTTACATTCCTATCATTGTTTCCAAATAATCCCCAAACAAGGTTGTGGTCTGTTTTTGCTTCTTTAAATAGTCCTTTTTCTACTTCTTTGAACTCTGCCACCATCTGTTTGTCTACTTTGAAATCTTTTTCTCCATCTTCGCGTTTATTACGGAATTCTTGTCTTTTACCAAGACCTCGAAACGTCAATAAGCGTGACATACAGAAAGAAGGATTAACTAATATACGAGGTATACCATGTAACAACTCTGCATACATGGCTCCCATTGATGTGGCTACTATTAGATCGGGTTTCTGCTCGGCTACTAACTGTTGCAAGAAAGGGAGGGCTTCAGATGGACTGATGGGAATATCGGGTGAAATGACGGGAATGCCGTATTCGTAAAGTGTATTTCGTAGATGCAATGCTGTACCACTGCTTCCAGCTGAGGCGAAACCATGTAGATATAGTACCATTTTTCTCATTATATTCTATGATGTAATAATCTTCACAAAGGTACATTTTTATTATATTTTTATCAAATTATGTCATCTTTTTTATGTTTTTTATACTCATTTTGTATAAGTTGTATCGGAATTGTTGTTATTTTTGAGTAAAAATGATTCTTGAAAAAGAATTTATTCGTATATTTGTGGGAATTTTTAATTAACCTTTTTATAATATCTAAAACATGAAGAAGTTTTTCTTGTCGATTTTAGCAGTATTGTCCTTATCCGTAGCTGGTTGGGCAATTGTTGCGGATGCAGCAGGTCCTGAACCTGACAATGTGGTCGTCGACACACTGGATTTAACTAGTAAATTGGCTAACCCTAATTTTAACGATGGTCAAACTGGTTGGACTGTAAACAAGGGTAAGATTGAAGTGAAGGCTGCCAGCACAGGTAATCCTGTCGTAACAGCTTATAATTATCAGATGGATATCAGCCAGACTGTAACAGGCTTAGAGCCGGGAAATTATCTTGTAAAGGTTCAGGCTTGTTCTCGATCTATGAACGAAGCTGCAGGTATTGCAGACTATGAGTCGAGAAAGGCTAATGGTCAAGAAATTCCCAACGAGGCCTATCTGTATGCTAATGGTGTACAGAAGAAGTTAGTGAACATTTGGGACGAGACCTCTACTTACGATTTTGCAACTGAGTGTGGTAAGGATCCTTCAATTATTACCATGTCCAATGGTGAGCAGATTCCATATAATTCTACCAACTTCTCCAATGCATTCGGTAAATTGAATATGTATTGGAATGAGTTAGAGTGCACTGTTGGTGCTGATGGTGAATTGACTATAGGTCTCAAGAACGAACTCTCTGGTGATGGCCTGACCCCCTACGTAGGCTATGACAACTTCCGCCTATACAAAATAAATAAGGTAGAAGAATATACCTCGCAGTTGGCCAACCCTAACTTCAATGACGGTACTGCAGGTTGGACTGTCAACACCGGAAAGATCGAAGTGAAGGCAGCCAGCACAGGAAATCCCGTTGTTACCGCATACGGTTATAAGGTTGACGTCAGTCAGAAGGTAACCGGTTTGATTCCAGGTATTTATGTGGTGAAGGTACAGGCATGTTCACGCTACATGGACAAGGCGGCAGGTATTGCTGACTATGAGTCTAGAAAAGCAAATGGCCAAGAGATTCCCAACGAGGCTTACCTCTATGCTAATGGTGAGCAGCAGAAGGTGGTGAACATCTTTGATGAAACATCAACCTATGATTTTGCTACTGAGAGTGGCCAGGCTGCTTCTGACTTGACCATGTCCAATGGTGAGCAGATTCCTTATAACTCTACAAACTTCGCCCATGCTTTTGGCGCTGGTATGTATGAGAATGAACTGACCTGTAAGGTTGGCAAGGATGGCGAACTGACCGTTGGTATCAAGAATATGCTCGAGGGTGATGGTTATCAGATTTATGTAGGTTATGATAACTTCCGTCTATATCGTGTTGGTGATCTCGTTGAAGAAGAGGAAGAGCCCGGTGATGAACCTGGTGACCAGCCTGCTGACAACCGTACCCGCCTTGCTATTCCCAATGGTAGCGGTAATGGTTCGGAATTGACCGTTGAAGTCCTGGAGCAGGACGAAGCAGGCAATCCACTTGCAGTCAAGTATACTGTAAAGAATGGTACATGGGGTGACAATGCCTCACACCTGAGCTTCTTCAAATTTGCTCCCCTCTCCGCAGCAACTATCGAAGGCTACGAGAAGATTGTGGTTGAGTTTGCAGAGACAGTTCCCACCTCAACTGGTGACAAGACATACGGTTTCATTCCCGTTGGTTTGGTTTCACCCGTCGGCTGGACATCCATGAATGGTCTTGACAAGTGGGAGTACACCTTTACTGAGAGCGATAAGACTGATGGCATCAGTGATTTCTCTCTTTTCTTCAATGCCAGTGGTGATTTGAAGGACATCGAGGTGACCATTACAGGTATTTACCTTGTAAAGGCTGAGACAGAAGAGCCTGGTGAAGAACCCGGTGAAGATCCTACCGAAGAAGAACTTGACATGAGCAAACTCACCGATATGACCGATAAGTTGGTTAACCCCAACTTCGATGGTGGTAGTTCTGCTCCCGGTTGGACAGTCAACACCGGTAAGATTGAGGTGAAGGCTGCCAGCACAGGTAACCCTGTTGTTACCGCTTACAATTATCAGGTTGATATCTGCCAGACAGTGGAAGGTTTGGAGCCCGGTAAGTATGTCGTGATGGTTCAAGCTTGTTCACGCTATATGAACCTCCAGGCTGGTATCCAGGATTACGAGGCTCGTAAGGCTGCAGGTAAGGAGATTCCCAATGAGGCATACGTTTATGCAAACGGCGAGCAGAAGAAAGTAAAGAACATTTTCGACGAAACTGCAGACTACGACTTTGCTACTGAGAGCAGTCAGAAGGTGGAGGATCTGCGTATGTCTAATGGTGGTCAGATTCCTTACAACTCAACAAACTTTGCAAATGCATTTGGCAAGTTCGGTATGTATCAGAACCATGTCATCTGTACCGTTGGAAAGAATGGTGTTCTGAACCTGGGTATCAAGAACGAATTGACAGCAGGTGGCGATATTGTTCCTTATTTGGCATACGACAACTTCCGCCTGTACAAGATGGCAGAAGAGGCAGAAGATTGCACCGACAAGATTGTCAATCCGGGTTTCACGGACGACAGCAGTTCTGCACAGTCTGGTTGGACCTTGGTTACAGGAACTGAAAAGGGTAAGTGGTCAAAGGGAACAGAAAACCGTGGTTTCTCTTGCAACAACATCAAGTGTGAACTGACACAGACCGTTGAAGGACTGACCCCAGGTAAGTATATGCTGAAGTATCAGGCATTTGGTCGTATGAAGGCTAATGCTGATTCATGGGCAAGTTACCTTGCTGGCGAGGACCTTGGTTCTACCAATGTCTATATGATTGCTAACAGCGCCAAGAAGGAAGTCATGAACGTTGTTTATGGTGCAACTCCTACCAAGGGTGCAGGTGACTGGACTGAGGTTGCTGCAGCTGATGGTACTGCACTTTATCTTCTTAACAACTCAGGTGCAGTAGCAGACGCTTTTGCACAGGGCTATTATCAGGATTCATTGGTGACAGAGGTCGGTTCGAATGGTATTCTGACTATCACCTTCCTTAAGGAAAGTGAGCAGGAGAGCAGCAGCGACTATTCTAAGTATGCTGGTTGTGACAACTTCCGTCTCTATCGCATTGGTGATGCAGAGGAGGATGGTCCTGCATTCGATCTTTATGACCTCAAGGCTAACGCTGGTGACTATGTCGCTGTAAGCATGCCTTATCCCGTGAAGTCAGAGTATTTCGGTCAGGTTTACAAGATTGCTGAAATTCAGAATGGTAAGGCTGTACTCGTTGCAGTTGATGAGGTTGCTACTGGTGAGCCTTGTGTGATTAAGGCTACTGGCGAGAACAATATCAAGGAAGGCGATGTCAAGTTGACCTACACCACTCCTAAGGCTACCGTATCTATGTGGGACAACACTATGATGCAAGGTGATCTCAACAAGCTGACCTGGACTGCAACTGCAGTGGATGGTAGCGAGATCAACATGGCAGAACTCACCTATACTGAGGCAGATCTTGCTAACATGGACTTCACCTGTACTATCGAAAACAATGCTGCTGCACGCTTCTGGGCACAGAACCAGGATTACATGGCTGAGACTCCTACTATCATCAGCAAGTATCTGAGTCTGCCTGCTTATAACCGTACTGATCAGCCCAATCCTGTTTCAATCCCCGTTGTTGTTTCTGCAACTGAACAGGCTCTGTCATACAGTCTGAGTGAAGATATGATGGCTGCTGAGATTGTTACTGTTGCCGCTGGCAAGAGCGTAGCAGAAATCTACAACCTACTTCCAGGTCTTACCTATTATTATAAGACCGCTGATGGCAAGTCTGCAGGTAAGTTTACCGTAGGTGGTACCTTGCGTATGATCATGATTGGCAAGAATGTTGTGAACATGCGTGACCTCGGTGGCAAGAAGACCTCTGATGGACGCTATGTGAAGTATGGTAAGTTGTTCCGTAACGCAGAATTCAAGGGTAACACATTCAATATCACCGACGAAGAGAAGCAGATGCTGCTCGACCTCAATATTGGTGCTGAGCTTGACCTCCGTAACGAGGATGGTAACAAGCCTTGGTTGCCCAATGCTGTACGTGGTGAGAACTTCTACTGGGCAGAGGGTAAGAACTATATTGCCAACGGTCCTGGTAAGATGTACGACGCTGTAGCTATTCCTCACTTGAAGGGTGAGTTTGAGCTGATCGTCAACAACCTCAAGAAGGGCGTTGCTGTTGACTTCCACTGCCGTATTGGTGCTGACCGTACTGGTTTCCTTGCATTCCTGCTTGAGGGTCTGCTTGGTGTTAGCGAGACCGACATTCTCTTGGATTACGAGACCACTTCATTCTCTGAGGCAGGTCTGCGTACCAAGGCTGATGGTGACGGTGATGCAGATGCAAGTTCATACGAGAAGGTTATCCCCGCTGAGTTCAGAAGCAAGATTCCTGAGGGTGGAACTCTCCGTGATGTCTTCGAGGCATACTTCATCAATACTCTTGGTGTAGACAAGGCTCTCATCGACGAGTATCGCGATATCATGCTTGGCGACAGTCCTCTGCCTAATACGGACGATGTTCAGATTGAGCAGTGTGTTGAGCTTCTCCAGACTGAGATTGCTAATGCTGCATTGTATGTTATCGGTGACGATTTCGGTCAGTACACTACCACCGACCAGACTGTTGTAGATGATTACATGAAGACAGTTGATGCTACTTCTAAGTATCTCGAGTCAGAAGGCATCACTCTTGCTGCTATTAAGGCACAGGTTACTACCCTTGCTTCAGCATACGAGGCAATGCTACCTGCTATCTCTCTGAACATGCCCAAGGCTGGTGATCAGTTCTATCTCATAAGTAAGAATTACAATATGTACATTGCTCCTCGCGCTAAGACCAACTGGACTGTCCAGGGTAAGGTTGCAGACAAGTGTATCTATTCTTATGATGGTCAGAATATCACCAGTAACTACACAAACCTTACTTTCGCTGTAGATGAGAAGAACGGTGTTGCTTCACAGGTTGCCACTGCGTCTGCTGAAGCAACCACTATTGTTCCCTCACAGGTAGGTACAATTGGTTGCTACAATATCAAGATTGGTGACTACACCGTAGTGACCACTGCAACTTCAGGTGATAAACTTACCATTGTTAACAATCCTGATACTGATGCAGACATCGTTATCGTAAGATACATTCCTGAGGTGCCTGATGCTATCATGTCAATTGAGTCTGGCAATGCTGCTAATACCTACAACACCATAGGTCAGAAGGTAGGTGCAGGATACAAGGGCATCATCATCCGCAATGGCAAGAAGATGGTTGTAAAATAAGCAAAATATGTGATTCGTTATAGGTGTCCTTTTGCTGACAGATAGCGAGGGAATACCTAAGATAAATATGAGAAAAGGGGCCTTTTGGTCCCTTTTTTTCTTACATTTTTACGGAATAATACAAAAAATCCCTTGAAATGTGATTTGTGTGAAGAAAAAAGCGTATATTTGCATCCTGAATACAGGATAATATCTAAACTCTAAGTTTATTAAATTCACATTCCATGAGAAAAACATTACACGCTCAATTTGGAAAAACCATATTTCATAGATTTGCACTGCCTGCTTGTCTGTTGTTTATGTCAGTCAGTACATCCCATGCCCAGTTGGTCATCAACGAGATTATGCAGTCCAATGTGGACTGTGTGTTCCTTGACAATCAGTATCCCGATTCCTGGGTGGAACTTTACAATGCAGGCAACAGCACAGAGAAACTCTCTGAATATAAGTTAGGTGAGACAAAGAAATCAAGCGAGGCTTCCAAACTCTACAGTGCCTCTTCCGGTGGTTGGGACTGGGGTGGCGGCTGGGGCGGCTGGGGCGGCTGGGGTGGTAACACCTCATCCGACAAGGAGATCAAGGCTGGCGAGCGTGTGCTCATCTACTGTGATGGGGAGAGTGGCAATCAGCATGCCACTTTCAGCCTGGAGACAGGAAAGGGTTGTCAGATTTACCTTTTCAAGAACGATAATGTCGTCGACTCTCTTCCTAATCAGCTGAAGAAGCAACCCTCTCCCAACATTGCATACGGCCGTAAGACTGATGGAGGAGAGGAATGGGGCTATCAACTTACTCCTACTCCTGAAAAGGCAAACTGTGGAGAGGTTTGTGATCGTGATCATATACTCGATGATCCTATCTTTAATGTTCCCGCCAAGGTCTTTCGCTCTGGTGATATTCTGTCGCTTCGAATCACTCTTCCCAAAGACGCCCCTGAAGGTGCCAAGATTTACTATACTACAGATGGCAGTGAACCTACATCCAGCAGTAAGTCCTCCACAACGGTGTCCATCAATATCAACAAAAGCGCTGTTGTTCGTGCCAAGACAATGTGTGAGGGGTGGTTGTCTCCCAGAAGTTTGACGCAGTCTTATCTTTGTTTGGACCGTGACGTTACGCTACCTGTGATTTCGCTTACTACGGACAAGAAGCATTTCTACGACTCATCTACCGGTATCCTTGCTTCGGCTAATGTTACTGACAAGAGCAAGGAGTGGCGTCGCCCTGTAAACCTTGAGTTCTTTGAGACTTCAGACCTTGACTCGAGTGTTATCAATCAGCTCTGTGAAACCCGTGTTTCTGGAAACTGGACACGCCGTTTCCCCTTGCGCACCCTTGCTGTTTATGCAAAGAAGCGTTTTGGTAAGAAGCACTTTAAGTATGAGTTCTTCCCTGAGCTTCGTCCCGGTATTGCTGACTTTAAGTCTGTCCTGCTTCGCAACTCAGGTAATGACTTCCCCTTCCTTTATTCACGCGATGCCATCATTCAGGCCCAGGTAGCTAAGCATTGTGATGTGGATTGGCAGGCTGGGCGTCCTGCTATCGTCTTCATCAACGGTGTCTACAAGGGCATGCTCAACATTCGCGAGCGCAGCAACGATGATGGTATCTACAGCAACTATGATGGACTCGAGGATATTGATATGGTCGAGAACTGGAGTGATCTTAAGGCTGGCAATCAACAGCACTGGAATGACTTCAACAATTTCAAGAACTCTACACACACCTACGATCAGTGGTCTAAGCAGCTTGATGTTGAGGAGTTTATGAATGTCATGATTACTGAGATTGTTCATTGCAATCTCGACTTCCCTGGAAATAACATCTGTTTCTGGCGTCCCACTGCTGATGGCGGTCGTTGGCGTCTGCAGATGAAGGACATTGATTATTGTCTGGGTATCTACGATCGTACCACCAATACCGATGGCAGCAATATCATGTATGGTGATGTGTATAAGATCAAGGTAGACTACGACTATATCAAGTGGCTTTATAATTCCGGTTACGACTCTCATTATAATTGGGCTAATAACAGCAATGCTACTGCTCTCTTCCGTAACTTGGTGTCTAATACACAGATCAAGGACTATTTCCTCGATCGTTTGGCCATCTATATGGGCGACTTCCTCAGTTACCAGCAGACCTGGGAGGATACATGGAAACCATGGTCAGATGCTATTGAGACGGAGATCAAGCATCACCGCGAACTATACGAACTGAAAGCTGAAGGTTATCAGGAGGAGTTGACTAAGGCCCAGGCTTGGTTGAAGACCCGTATCCCTTACGTCTACAAGCACGAGCAGAGCTACTACAAGTTAGGTGCTGTAACTCCCTTGACCATCAATGTTGATGTGCAACCCGCTGAAAACGAGGGCGACGAGGAGGTCAGAGTCATCGGAGGTCCCAATACCTCTAACATGACCTTCAATGGTGTTAAACTCAGTCGTGAGTCCTATGATGGCAGTTTCTTTGCCAACCGACAGATCACGCTTGAGGCTGATGACGTTGATGCTTGGGTTATCGAGGAACAGTATAGTACAGGAGAGCCTGCGTCGATGGAGGTAACCGGTAATATTCTTTCTTACTCGATTCCAACAGGTTGTAAGAGTGTTGCCATTAAAACGATTAAATCTGGTGATACAGACGCCATTGCCGAGGTTTCAACCGACAATTTGGATGATGCTGATGGCCAGCAGATATTTGATATGTCTGGTCGTCGTATTGAGCAACTTCAGCGTGGTATCAATATCATCAAGACCCGCAATGGTACTAAGAAGGTCATGATCAAGTAAAGGCAGAATTATTCCTATCCCATTCTTAAAGTGGCTCATATTCGTCTCTGTTAATCAAAAATAGTGCGAATATGAGTCATTTCTTTATTTAATATTCTTGGTAGATTACTTTTTTTTTGCTACCTTTGCACTCGCTTTCCGAAAGGAGGTAGGTTTTTACGGGAATAGCTCAGTTGGTAGAGCACTGGTCTCCAAAACCAGGTGTCGGGAGTTCGAGCCTCTCTTCCCGTGCGTTCAATAGGCAATGTAGGATTTCATTCCGAAATTGCCTTGTTTCGTTTATAAACCGTTTTGCAATTCGTTTGTTGAGACACTTTTACTAATGCTAATATCCTATTCCAGATAGATATGAAGAGACTGTTTTTTACATTGGTTCTTTTGCTGAGTCTCCTTGATGCTAGTGCAGTTTTGAAGGAGAAAGACCTACCACACACCTTGGGCGTGCTGAAGTCGGAATTGAAGAGTGACTACGAGAAGCAGAAAATGATGGTCAAGCGCTATGAGTCCATGAATGCCTCACAGCATGCTCAGTTAATTAGTTACATGAAGCGTAGCGAACAGATTGGCTTGATCCTTTATTCGCAGAAGACCGATTTCACCTTCGATATGGCCTATGCCTGTCAGGAAGCTACTCAGCTCTATAGTCAGCTGACTGTCAACACCTTGCCTTACGACCGTATCATGGAGCGTATCAACCAGGAGATAGAGCGCTATACCGAACTTGTAGCCCTCTTGAAGCAGATGCCCCCAGCTATTGGTGAGGCTGTCGAGGAGATGACAGAGGTCGATACCCTGTTGTTGGCTGTGGCAGACAGTTTGGCTGAGGCCAATGTTGTTCCCCTCGATATTCATGGCCATGAGGATGAGGAAGCAATCACCAACGAACCCTTCCTTCTCGATGAACAAGAGCAGGCAGACCGTAAGGAATGCTTGTTCTATGCAGAGGAGATGCTCAAGACGTTGGAGTTCTTCAAGGAAAGCATCACCAACGAACAGGGATACTATGATCAGGTGGCAGAGCGTGTGAAGAAGTTGAACGAATATGCCCAGTCTCGTTACAAGATATTGCAGAACAGTATTTTCAAAGATGGAGGTAGCAATTATTTTTCTTTGCTTCTCTCCTTGCCACGTCAGCTTGAACAGGTCCGCAGTGACTTTATGTCCAAGTACAAGCCTCTTGAGACCGAAGGAACGGGCAAGTCTGAGTGGCGAGGTATGTTCGTGCTGTTCATCAGTATCTTTATGATTGTCTACATCACGTTGGCTATTGGTGTCAGCAACATTTTGCTTCGCTTTTGTGTACCTAAGAGTTGGCGTTCCAAGGACTTCTTCCGTAAACGTCGCACCCTGATTGCCACCCTGGGCGTTGCTCTTTTTGCTATCTTTGTGATGGTGGCCCGCACCTTCACTGACCGTAATGTGGTGCTGATGGCTACCTCTCTGATGATCACTTTTGCCTGGTTGCTTGGTGTTATCCTCTTGTCACTCCTGATTCGTCTGGACGGCAAGCAGGTTCAGAGCGGAGCCCGTGTCTACACTCCCTTCATCGCCATGGCGTTTGTGGTTATTGTTTTCCGTATAGTCTTGATACCCAATTCATTGGTAAATCTTATCTATCCCATCATCCTGCTTCTTTTCACCTTGTGGCAGTTGCACTCTATCAAGCGGCACAAGGGCAATCTTCCCCAAAGTGATATGTTCTATTCCAGCATCTCCTCAATGGCTATGATTGCTGCCTGTGTGGCTTCATGGGCAGGTTATACCTTGCTTGCTGTGGAGATTATGATGTGGTGGATGTTCCAGTTGACGGCCATCCAGACCATCACCTGCCTCTTTGACCTGCTGAAGATGTATGAGCGTAATAAGCTGATCTATAAGTTGCTGCCCAATCTTAAGGCTGATGAAGAGGCTGGTGTTGATACCACAGATGAGATCGCTCAGCTCCTCAAGGAGATCAAGGATGGCCAGCATTTCAGCAAGACCTGGTTCTATGATTTCGTTCATAAGTCTGCCGTGCCCATTCTTGGAGTCCTTTCCATTCTGCTTAGTATTTATTGGGCTGCCGATATTTTCGAGATGACCAGCATCTGCATTGATGCCTTCTTGTACAATTTTATTAACGAGAAGGATGTGGTTCAACTCTCCCTCTACAAGATTTGCCTGGTTGGCGGTTCCTGGTACCTGTTCCGTTACCTCAACTATGCCCTTCGTTCCATTTATCACATTGCCCGTCGTCGCTCTTTGGGTGGCAGTACCGACTATAATGCCACGCTGGCCAACAATGTCATTGCTATCCTCGTTTGGGGTGGGTACTTCATCTTTGCCTTGGTGCTCTTGCAGGTACCTAAAACAGGTATCTCGGTTGTTACAGCAGGTTTGGCTACTGGTATGGGTTTCGCCATGAAGGATTTGTTGGAGAATTTCTTCTACGGCATCTCGCTTATGTCTGGTCGTGTACGTGTGGGTGATTATATCGAGTGTGATGGTATTCGTGGTAAGGTGGAGAGTATCTCTTATCAGAGCACAATGATCTGTACCACAGACGGTTGTGTTATTGCTTTCCTCAACGCTTCGCTGTTCAGCAAGAATTTCAAAAACCTTACTCGCAATCATCAATACGAATTGGTCAAGATCCCTGTTGGTGTGGCTTATGGATGTGATGTGGAGCAGGTTCGTACGATGCTCACCGAGGCTTTAGACAGCATTTGTCAGGAGGAGAGTCCTTCAGGCAAACGCTACACTGACGAGAATGCACGCATCACGGTTGCCTTTAGCAATTTTGGCGACAACAGTGTTGATTTGCTCATTTGTGTCTGGGTTCTTGTCGAGGAGAAGGCTGCTTTTGTGGGTCGTGTGAAGGAGGTTATCTACAACACGCTCAACGAAAACCATATCAGCATCCCCTTCCCTCAGCGAGAGGTCTACATTCATCAAGCATAATACCCTCCTTTCCTATGTTACTCAAAGAAATTAAAGAAGCTATTGAGCAGCAGATTGCCGATGATCTGAATCGTTGCGGACTGATGTTCCGTCTCTTTGGCAGAGTTAAGACCACCCGTTCCCTGGCCCATAAGATGGAATGGAAAGGCGACAATTACCGTAGTGGCAAGAAGAAGATTCAAGACGTCATAGGCCTGCGTATTGTGCTCTATTTCCCCGACGATGTAGAGCTGCTGGGTTTCTTCTTCAGTTGCAAGGACTTGGTCGATGCCTCAGTTGATGCCCCCGGAGTGGATACTTTTCGCCCTCAGCGTCTCAATCTTGTCAAGCCTATTCCAGAGGAATTAGTTCCCGCGTTTCGTGCTGCGTTGCCCGAGGAGTACGCCCCATTCGTTGATGCCACTTACGAGGTGCAAATCCGTACCATCTTCAGTGAGGGGTGGCATGAGGTGGAGCACGACCTCCGCTATAAATGCAAGGACGAGTGGAACGGATACGACAGCTATTCCAGAGCGTTGAATGGTCTTATTGCCACACTTGAAACTACAGAGTGGAGCATGAGTTCTATTTTCCGGGAGATGTCTCGCAGTAATTATGAACGTGGAGAGTTGCGTGCCATGTTGCGCAACAAGATGCTTATCCGTATGGCCGACAATGATTTCTCCCCCCTTGTCAGCCAGTTCCTGATGTCCCATCCCGATGTTGTCGAGCAACTCTTCCATGCCGATCGTCTGGTATTCCTTATGACCATGCTCAATCACCGTGCACCCATTTCCCTTACCTACGACAACATCCTCTTCCTCATCAACCGTTTTGATATTATGAATCAGGAACTCCTTCAGTTGGAGGATCCTTCCACCCGAGCATCCCTGGATACATTCCTCACTTCTTGAGAACTTCAGATACGATTATTCAATTTTCGCTTTGTTGTTTTTTTCATTAGATTTTTTTCTTTTATGCTTGAAACTTGTTTTTGACAATAGATCAAAAAGCAGTTCATTGTTTTGCTTTTTCTATTTGTTTTTCTTATCTTTGCAACGAAAGATGAAATTGCGATATCGTTTATTTGCCATTTTTGCGATGTTGACACTCCTGGCGAGTACTGTCACTTGGGCGCAGAACAATCCCTATAAGATACAGGACAACCTGTACGAGATATGGGATAAGAGCCTTACTGTACAGGACGAACATCAGCGCCTTGCCATGGTGCAGGAGATGTATGACCTGGGCATGAAGCAGAAGGACTACAAGGCTGTGGTGATGAGCGGTGTTTCTGCCACTACCTACTATGCTCGTCAGTACAATCAGCAGAAACTGGACGAATGGGTCGAGAAGGTCCAGCAACTGGCCATGAAGTACGACTATATGCAGTATTACTTCCACGTCTATAGCCAGCAGGCCAATATGCTCATGAATTCTGGGTCGCTGGAGCGGGCTATCAAGGTCATTAACCAGATGACAGACGATGCCTTGAAGTATAATTCGGATTACGGATTGGGCATTGCGTATGGTTCCACTGCTGGCCTTTATTTCAAACATATGATGTTTGATGAGGCTTTTGTTTATTACAAAAAGTCCATTCCCTACTTACAGAAGTCCAATCAGCAGATATCGACGGCTCTGGTTAATATGGCGATATGCTATTCCAATGCCAAAGATTGGGAAAATGCGGGAGCGTGTGTGTTGCAGGCTATAAATGAGGCCAAGGTGGAGAGAAACAAGGGTAATCACTATGCCCGTCTGCTGTATATTTATTGTTATGACTGGGTGGACAATCCTAGGCCAGAGATGATGGAGAAGATAGAACAGACCTACCAGTTGCTTTCCCAGCATCAACAGAAGTTCGGAAATATGGGGTTGTCCATCGTTTATGCCGCTTTGTCAGACTACTACACTGTTACAGGTCAGCGTGAGAAGGCGATGCAAGCGGTTTCGAAAAGTACAGGTCTTGATTCTTTGAACTCCCTTTGCCTTATGGCCATTGTGGACAAGGATTTGGATAGATACCGTGAACTAGTTAATCGGAAAAACCGTAAAAACCTTGCTGAATCTCAGGTACTGACACGTGCTCTGACCGTGGTGCGAGGTGCCGAACTGGGAAATGATGTGCTGGAGAGGGAGAATCATGAGTTGGAGTTGACCAACAAGAACCTGGAACTGAGCAATGCCAACCTCACCCTGAGCAATGCCAATCTCACCCTGAAGCAGGAGAATGAGAGTGCGCTGCTCCATCAGTCACAGCTGGAAAACAAGAACCTGGAACTGCAGAACCGCAACATCAAGCTCGCCAGTGAGGAGGCCGAGGCCAAGGCCAGTCTGGAAAAGGTCCGACTGGAGCAGGAGAAGGTGGCGCAGGGTCGCCGCTTCATCCTTGTGGTAATGGGGTTGTTGGCTGTCATCGTCTGTCTGCTCATCTTCTACATCCTGTTCCGCAACCGCCTCATCCGCCAACTTCATCGCAAGAACGAACAGTTGTCCCTGGCCAAGGAGGAGGCAGAGAAGGCTAACAACCTCAAGACCATGTTCGTGCAGAATATGAGCCACGAGATACGTACTCCGCTGAATGCCATATGTGGATTCTCCGAGGTGCTGGCCAACCCCGAAATTGCAGCCATGATGTCCGATGACGAACGCAGCGAATACGGCCGTATCATTACAGCCAACACCCAGATGCTGCTCGATATCGTCAATGACATACTCGACCTCGGCAAGATTCAGAACGGCAAATACAAGATGGTATATGCTGACTGCAAGCCCTCGAATATCTGCAGCGAAGCCCTTTCCATGGTCAAGATCAGGGTGCCTGATGGCGTTGAACTGAAGACCGACTATCGCCTGCCAGAGGGTTTGGTCATCTCCTCCGACGGAAACCGTATCAAGCAGGTTGTCACCAATTTCCTTACCAATGCCTGCAAGAATACCAGTACGGGTAGCATCACCCTCTCTGCCTATCCCGTAGACGAGCAGATGATAGCTTTCGGTGTGACGGACACCGGTATTGGCGTTGCCCCCGAGAATGCCGCACGCCTATTCCAGCGCTTCGAGAAACTCGACAGCTTCAAGCAGGGCACCGGACTGGGTCTCACCATCTGCCGTGCTATTGCCGATGGTCTGCATGGCCGTGTGTACTACGATCCCAGCTACACCTCTGGTGCACGCTTCGTGTTCGAACTGCCCAAGGCTGCCCCTGATCAAGGTGAAACCATTTAACCCAAACTATACAGAAGAAACGAAAGTTATGGATACTAAGAAACCACTCATTCTGTCAGTCGACGATAACCCTGTGAACAACAAACTCGTGAGTTCACAACTCAAGTACAAAGGTTTGGATATCATTTCCGCCACTTCGGGCGAGGAGGCATTGAAGATGATTGCAGAGCACCATCCCGATGTGGTGTTGCTGGATATCATGATGCCTGAGATGGATGGCTTCCAGGTGCTTGAGGCCATTCGTGAGAATCCCGAGACCGAGGAGCTCCCTGTTATTATGGTTTCTGCGCTGGCTGACATGGAGCATCATGTCGAGGCAACCATGAAGGGAGCCAATGGCTATCTCAACAAACCGCTACTTCTGAACATTCTGCTTGACGAATTGCAAAAGTACGTACAGCTTTGACTAAGATTATGATATTCTAAGGGATGCCTTGACCCAAAGTCAAGCCATCCCATTTTTCTTTTGAAAAAAACGGACTTTTTACCCTGTTCAAGCCTTCGGAATGCCTTCGTGATGCCTTCGGAATGCCTTCGTAATGCCTCCGTAATGCAAAAACTACGAAAAATCACGACAAACGTTTTTACTTCATGTTTTCTGCCCATTTCACTACCTTTCGTCCATTTTGGATGAAGAGGCCATGAGTGGGTGAGAACACTGGGCGACCCATAAGATCATAGGTGGAGGTGGTAGGAGAGGGGAGAGCGGACTTGACACCTATGATGGCATCAGCATCGGGATTGCCACAGAAATAGAGGCGGAAATTGGTGAAGCAGGTCCAGTAGTTAGTCTTGGCAGCCAGGGATTTCAGACCCACTTTGACCGTTGATCCACTTTCCACGCCAATCTCAAAATCTACAGCATTAACGTACAGACCTGCCTTGAAATAGTTGCTGGCAGTCTTCTGGCTGGAGGGTACGAAGATGCCCTCGTCCACCTTCTTGTCTGCTGTGTTCTTCTTGGTGTCACAGGCGTCATCCAGGATGTGCTTGATCTTCACCGACTTGGTGCGGGCATAGAAAGATGTGTTGACCGTGTTCTGACTGCCACCATCGATGTCCCCCGGTTGCTGGAAGGCCTGGACGGTAGCGGTGTAGAGTCCCTTGGGCAGCTTGAGCGAGGTGGTCTGAGCGAGATTGAACTTCACACCATTATACTCGCCGCTGTTGTTGGCCTGGGTAAAACCAATGTTACCCGTCTCTTCCTTCCAACCTTCATTGGATGTGATGCCAGGATTGATCAGGGTGAACGAGACGTCGAAAGGCTGGAGTGAGTCCGTAGGATTGGCATGGAAGAGGAAGTTGACCGTAGCCTTGCGAAGGGTCTCGGTGGCAGCAAGCAGTTCCTCGGATGTGAGCGTCTGTGTCACCTCATCCTCTGCATTCAGGATGGCATTCTCCAATACCTCAGTTGCCCCCTGCTCGCTGTCGACATGGGGCGTATCCATGACGGCACGTGCCTCGGTGATCAAGGTCTTGAGTTTGGTCTTGAGGGCAGCCTCGCCACCATTGAAGGTGAAGCCTATCTTGCCTCCCAGCTCGGTGATGGCCGTCAGTTCCATATTCATGTTGTAGGTGCCGTCGCTGTTTCTGTTGAACATCTTGCCAAAGACGCTGGTGTGCGAGGTGTTGTTCAGCGTACGCACGGTCTTTGTTCCCGGGAAGAAATCCGACATCATTTCCCCAGTGTTGTTTCTGGAGAAGCTCTTGTCGGCAGGTATGAAGGTCATTCTGGGGTGCTCGGGATCGTTGTTGGGACGGTCGTTTTCCCATGCCGAGCGGTCGTAGTCTACATGGTAGACAAAGAGTCCATGTGCACCGACGGGGTATTTGAACCAACCCTTTGCCTGACGGTTCTCCAGGATGAAGTATTCGTTCTTATTCCCTTTATTATAAAAAATATAGGCCTGTGGTGTGTCGCCCAGATTCTCCATGCCACTGATCTTCCTGGGAGTGGACAGTTCCTCGAAATCGAGCCATCCGGAGAAGTGTCTCTCGTAGGCTGTGTAGCCCGTAGGTACTTCCCCTCGCCAGTTGGGGCCACTGTAGCAACCTGCATCCAGCACATCCCAGTAATCCATGCATTGTGTGCCCTTTTGGTCCACGTCGTAGAAATCGGGCAGCCCCAGGCAGTGACTGAATTCATGCACAGCCACACCGATGCAGTCGATGGTGGAGCCTGATGTGCCCAGTAACTCGCTGCTCACGGCGTAGGTGTTGATCTTCACTCCATCCAAGCGCAATGATCCGTTGCCGTCGCCATAATAGGTGCCGTAATCCAGTTGCCATTCATGTGGCCAGATGGCATTATCGTTATAGCCTGCCGCAGCGCTGTATCCGGCATAGATGACAAACACCTGATCCACCTCGCCGTCACCGTCCCAGTCATAGTCCTTGAAGTCGACATCAGCATTGGCCAGCTTGCATGCCTCGGACACTAACTGACAGGGGTGTGAGTCGCTGCCCTGGCTGTTCTGCTTGCCGTAATACTCCCACTCCCGACTGACGGTATAGGGACCCACGACGTCGAAGTTGATCTCCAGTTGCTGATAGCTCTGATCCAGGAAATAATCGCGTACGGAACCCTGATGGCCGTTCTTGTTGTAGCCTGGTTTGTTGAACTGATCGTGCCATGCCTCAACCGTGCTTGTGGGCTGCATCTCCCAGTCGGCGAAGTTCACCAGGATCACGATGCCGCGCTTCTGTCCCTTGAAGGTGGTGGGATGACCGAAGACCTTTCGTTGCACCTTGTGTAAATCGCTCTGCTCTTCATTTTGCTGACTTTGAAGGGCACGTTGCTGGTTGCGCAGGCTGAGGCGCTCACCCCAGACATCGTGGATATGCTTTGAAACGCGCTCACGACTTTCGTTGATGAGCAGTTTTTCGCTCAGGGTGCGCAGGTTGGGCTCGTGTGCCAGAACGCCAGTGGATGCCAATTGGTCCGTCAGGGTAACGTCGGCATAGTAGAAGTTGCCATCCACCCTTACCAGCGAGATGCCGTCAGTGGTCGAGAAGTAGTGGAAGTTCTCGTCGCCCACCAGTCTCACCTCCATCTGTGTGCCATCCTTCTGTGTGACGGTGAAGGGGCGTGGATTAGCGGGTACGGCAATGATATTCAGGGAGATAAACCATGCTGCAAGCACGGAAAATACGTTTCTTAGGATATTCGTTTTCATGTCAGATAATCTTTAAGGTGGACAAAGGTAATCATTTTTTATTTACCGGCAAAGAGAAAGGGGAGAAAAAGAAAAGTGCTGCAATCAATCGACTGCAGCACCTTGATGAGTTGCGGAGACACGACTCGAACGTGTGACCTCCAGGTTATGAGCCTGGCGAGCTACCAACTGCTCCACTCCGCGATGTTTCTTTTCTGAATGCAAAGGTAGGCATTTTCAGCGAAATACCAAAGGATATTCTCAAAAAAAGTGTTTTTGAACAACTAATATTCACATAATTGGCACACGTGGGGGTGATGTGTGCAACTTTTAAGCGGATATTTTTGCTCGTTTCGCTGAAAATGCCTACTTTTGCATGACAAAATTGACGCGCGTAGGTATGAAGGAATCAAAGACGAAGACGAAACTGGTGGATGTTGCTCGCCAGTTGTTTGCCAAGAAAGGATTGGAAGATACGACGATGAACGACATCGCCCAAGCCTCTGATAAGGGCAGACGCACCCTTTATACCTATTTTAAAAATAAGGAGGAAATATACTACGCTGTGATTGAGGCCGAGATGGACCGCCTGACGGAGACCATCGAGAGGATAGCCTCCCGTGACATGGACACGGCTGACAAGATCGTGGAGATCGTCTACACCCATCTTCGTCTGATCAAGGAGGCTGTGCTGCGCAATGGCAATCTCCGTGCCGAGTTTTTCCGCAATATCTGGTTGGTGGAGAAGGTGCGTCGTCATTTTGACCAGACCGAAATACGTATCCTCACCGAGACGCTGAATAAGGCTGTGGAGACAGGTCGTATACGCCAGGAGAGCGTCCCCCTGGCCGTTGATATCATCCACTATTGTGCCAAAGGTCTTGAGGTGCCCTACATTCACGGACGAATAGGTGCCAGCATGCCCGAGACCATGAGTAGGCCCATCGTCAGGAAGATGATACTGAGAATGCTCAATGCCCAGGGGGCGGAGTTTTAACAAAGTTAAAATTATAAATTACAAATTATAAATTACAAATTACTAATAAAAGATAAAGGATAAAAAAGAATATTATGGGACTTTTGAATGGAAAGACCGCGCTGATCACAGGTGCGGCACGCGGTATTGGTAAGGCTATTGCCTTGAAGTTTGCTCAGGAAGGTGCTAACATCGCTTTCACCGACTTGGTGCTGAATGATGACATGGCTGCTGGCCTTGAGGCTACCCGTCAGGAGATTGAGGCTGTAGGTGTAACCTGCCGTGCATACGCTGGTAACGCTGCAGACTTCGCTCAGACCGAGGAGACCGTGAAGAAGATCAAGGAGGATTTCGGCACTATCGATATCCTGGTGAACAATGCTGGTATTACCAAGGATGGCTTGATGCTGCGTATGAGCGAGGCTCAGTGGGATGCCGTTATCAACGTCAACCTGAAGAGTACCTTCAACTTCACCCACGCTTGTGTACCCGTGATGATGCGCCAGAAGGGTGGTTCGATCATCAATATGGCCAGTGTGGTAGGTGTACACGGTAATGCTGGTCAGGCTAACTATGCTGCTTCAAAGGCAGGTATGATCGCTTTGGCCAAGAGTGTGGCTCAGGAGATGGGTCCCAAGGGTATCCGTGCCAACGCTATCGCTCCCGGTTTCATCGAGACAGCCATGACTGCTGCCCTGCCCGATGAGGTTCGTGAGGAGTGGAAGAAGAAGATCCCCCTGCGCCGTGGTGGACAGGTGGAGGATATTGCCAACACAGCCCTCTACTTGGCCAGCGACCTGTCAAGCTATGTAAGCGGTCAGGTAATCCAGGTTGACGGTGGTATGAATATGTAGGAAGCCTAAAGCCCACCCAGGCCCTCCCAAAGGGAGGGATGCTATATACGATTAGCATATAGAAGCCCTTATCCTATGTTTTCAAACGGTCAATTCGTAACTAAATAGCCCCCTTCCCTTTGGGAAGGGATGGGGTTAGGCATATGAACGTTTTATACGAAGATAATCATGTAATCATCGTGTCCAAAAGGGCGGGAGAGATCGTGCAGGGCGACAAGACCGGCGATACACCCCTCTTGGATACGGTCAAGCAATACGTTGCTGAGCGCTACAACAAGCCCGGCAACGTATTCCTTGGTTTAGTGCACAGGCTCGACCGTCCCGTCAGTGGGGTGGTGCTCTTTGCCCGTACCAGCAAGGCTTTGAGCCGACTGAGCGAGCTTTTTCGTACGCGCGCATTGCGCAAGGTTTATTGGGCTATTGTGGCCAACGAACCCGCACAGCATGAAGGTACGCTGAACCACTGGTTGACGCGCAACGAGAAGACCAACACAGCCCGTGCCTACGACCGTGAAGTGCCTAATAGCAAGAAGGCTGTGCTGGACTACAAGGTCATTGCACGCTCTGACCGCTACTGGCTCTTGCAGATAGAACTGCACACTGGGCGTCACCATCAGATACGTTGCCAGTTGGCCAAGATGGGTTGTCCCATCAAGGGCGATCTGAAATACGGTGCTCCACGCAGCAATCCCGATGGTAGCATCTCGCTGCATGCTCGCTTGCTGGAGTTTGAACATCCCGTCAGCCACGTTCCCATTTCCGTCACGGCTCCCGTTCCCGACGATAAGTTGTGGCAGGCCATGGAAAACCTAGGAAACCCTAGGATTACCTAGGAAGCCCTAGTAAACCCTAGGAAGCCCTAGAAATACCTAGTAAACCCTAGGAAGACCTAAGCTTATTTGCAAATCAGAATATTAGAGTTGGAGACTGAGAATCAGAAGAATAAGAGTAAGCGCCCCATAGGGAAACGCTTGCTGCGCTGGACACTGCTGCTATTGCTGTGTCCTGTTCTTTTGTTTGTGATACTCACCGTCCTGCTCTATCTTCCTCCCGTTCAGGACTGGGCGGTAGGTATTGCCACAGAGAAAATTTCGGAGGAGACGGGCAAAGGTGTTTCTGTTGAAAAGTTACGCATCACACCCCTCTTCGACATAGAGCTCTGCCAGTTGCTCATTCACGATCATCCCGACACCCTGATTTATGCTAAACGATGCATCGTCGATCTCGATTGCACCTCCCTGTTGGGTGGCCGGATTGGTGTGGATGCCTTCGACCTCCGAACGGCTAAGGTCAATACGAAGGACATGCTGGATGAACTGCTCATCCGTGGTAGTCTGGGTCGTTTCTCGTTCGATGCCCACGATGTCGATTTCAACTCCCGGAATGTCCGCCTCACGCAAGCCTCAATGGCTGGTTGTGATGTTGACATTGCCATGCGCGACACCGTCGTGGTGAAGGAAGACACCACAAGCACAGAGATACCCTGGCGCCTGTATTTCAGCGATGTGGCGTTGAAGGATTCCCGTGTGGCCTTCCATTCGAAGGGTGATTCGATGATCGTTCGTGGTCATTTTGAGAAACTCAGGCTCGAGGAGGGACGCTTTGACCTGGAGCGGCAGTTGCTCCACATAGAGGACCTTGCCGTCAAGGCAAAGTCACTTTCTTACGACCAGCATTTTGAACCTCGCAAGTCATCAGGACTTGATCCCAGCCATCTGTCCTTTACGGATGTGGAGACCCAGTTGGATGTTCTGGATTATGACCTGAATGCAGGCAAGTTCAAAACCCACCTGGACGAACTCCGATGTAAGGAACAATGTGGTTTTGAACTTAGTCACCTAGAGGCTGACGTGGAGTTGGATGCCGATCATCTGCTGGTCAGCGATGCCGTAATCCGAACCCCGGAAAGTAATGTCCGTGCTGCTGCTGACATGGAGTGGGATGCCCTCACGTCAGGCAAGAACGGCAGAATGGAGGCTACCCTGAGCGCCGACCTCAGCAAGCAGGATGTCATGACACTGGCCGGTGTCTATCTGCCGTCAGCCGTTGCTGATCAGTATCCCGACAAGATGCTTAGTGCCGAGGTCAGACTGACGGGCAATATCGATAGTGTCGAACTGCAGAAACTCACCCTAGAGATGCCAGGCATGCTTGATGTCTCCATGGCTGGTAAGGCCGACAACCTCCTTGATCTCACCCACTTGAATGCCGATCTGCACTGGGATGCCCAGACCTGGGATCTCTCTCTGATACAGCAAATGTTTGGTCTTTCAGGCTTCCGTATTCCTGCCCTGACCTTTACTGGCGATACAAAGGTCCGTGACGGCGAATATCGGGTCAAGGGAGACCTGGCACAGGGAGGAGGCAAACTCAACCTTGATGCACGCTACAACACGAAGAATGAAACCTATGATGCCGTGCTTGATGCCAAGCGCTTGACCGTCAGCAATTTCCTCCCCATGGATTCTGTCCTTCGTGTCACGGCCAAGGCCGACATTCATGGACGGGGCACCGATCTGCTCTCGACACGCAGCACTTTGCGAGGTAAGGTAGATATCAGCCGTATGAACTACGGCAAGCGTGACCTGAGCGACATCCACCTGGATGCCTTGTCTAGACAGGGTAATGCCGTGGTCAATTTCCGCAGCGCCAACGAGGTGCTGGATGCCGATGGTTGTGTGGAGATGGTGCTGGCTAATCGCAAGGTGGACGATGCAACGTTCAGTCTGGACATGCGTGGCATCGACCTTTACTCACTGGGCATTACCGAGAAACCCCTCAGCATTGCCATGGCCTTGCATGCCAATGGTCATACCGACCTCGGCAAGAACCACTGGCTGGATGGCACCATCAATGCCATCACCCTGCAGACGGCAGACAGTACCTATTATCCCAAGGATATACGTACCGAGTTGCTCATGCAGCCCGACACTACCTATGCCTACCTCTCAGCAGGTGATCTGAAGATGCGCATGAACAGTCCGCAAGGCTGGCAGGAAGTGCTCGATGGCTTCACCCAGTACTGGGACGAACTGAACCGACAGATTACAGAGAAATCCTTTGACCAGAGTCGTCTTCGCTGCCACCTGCCCAATATGGACCTCTGTGTGGAGAGCGGACGTCAGAACCCCCTGGCCAACATCTCGGCTATGATGACGGGCTATTCCTTCCAGGAACTGGATATTGACGTGCATACCGACACCCTAAAGGGCATTAACGGGCATGGATGGATACACAGTGTCAATACGGGAGCAGTGATGCTGGATACCATACAGTTCCGTATGTCGCCCAGCGAGAACGGTCTGGCATTGGATGCACGCGTCTGCAACAACAAGCGCAATCCCGACATTACCTTCGATGCCCGCCTGAAGGCCTCCCTCTCGCCCCATAATGCCAGTTTCGGACTGATCTACTATGATGACAAGGGCCGTAAGGGTGTGGACCTCGGTGCACAAGCCACCTTCCAAAACCACACCATCCGTGTGCACCTCGAACCCCTCCGTCCCATCCTGGCCTACCGTTATTTCACCCTCAACGAGGACAATTACATCTTTGCCGACTCCTTGGGACGCATCGATGCCAACCTTGACCTCCTGGCCGATGACGGCACGGGTCTGAAGGTGTTCAGCACGCCCAACGAGGATGCCGAGCAGGACATCACCGTCAGCGTCAACCACTTCAACCTGGGCGAACTCTGTTCCGTCCTGCCTTATATGCCCTCTGTCACTGGTTTCCTGCAGGGTGATGCCCACCTACTGAAGACTGATAACATCCTCTCTGTCGGTATGGATATGAGGGTGAAGGAGATGACCTACGAGGGTTGTCCGATGGGCGATATCGGCATCAATGCCGCCTACATGCCCAACGAGGACGGCAGTCATTATCTGGATGGATTCCTGACACAGAATGACAGTGAGGTGCTGACTTTCAACGGATTGTACCATGCAGAGGATGAGGGCAACCGTCTCAATGCCGACATTGACTTGCAGCGTTTCCCCTTGGCTACGGTTAATGGTTTTCTGGATGATATGGTGCAGTTGAACGGTTTCTTCAACGGAGGCATACACGTGGAGGGTCCCACCTCTCAACCCCTCATCAACGGAAGCATTCTCACCGAGTCCATGCACCTCCTTTCCCCCAACTACAGCGTCGATCTGCGCATCCCCGATGATTCCATCAGCATCGTTCACAACCGTATGGACCTCTCTCGTCTCAAGGCCTATGCCACAGGCACTCGTCCCCTTCAGTTGGGTGGCTACGTCGATTTCCTTGATTTTGACAAGATACGTCTGGACGTTTCTGCCTCAGCCCGTAATTTCGAACTCGTCAATGCGCCCAAGAACCGAAAGGCAGAGGCTTATGGCAAGGTCTTTGTCGACCTCAACCTGCTGGTGCGTGGTCTGCTCAGCGATCTCAACGTCACCGGCAACCTGGCCGTGTTGGGCAATACCGATCTGACCTATGTCTTGAAGGATTCGCCTATCAGCGTCGAGGATGAGATGTCTGACCTCGTGACCTTTGTTGACTTCTCTGACACCATCGAGGTTGATAGGGTAGAGGTGGAGTCGCCTTCCAACCTCAACATGCGTCTGGGCATCCAGATTGATCAGGCCACACAGCTCCATGTCCTGCTGAGCGAGGACGGCGTCAACTATGCCAATATCGAGGGAGGAGGAGACCTGACGATGACCTATGACGAGCGTCGCGGACTGCAGTTGCATGGGCGCTACACCATCAATCAAGGTCGCATGAATTATACGATGATGGTTGTTACCCTGAAGGACTGCGACATCGCCAACGGCAGTTATGTCGACTTCAACGGTGATCCCTTCAATCCCCGTTTGAATATCACAGCCAGTGAGCGTCTGAACACAACCATTACCGAGAACGAGACCCCACGCAGCGTGGCCTTTGATGTGGGTGTCGAGGTCACTCAGACCTTGGACGATATGGGACTGGCTTTCACCCTCGCTGCCCCCGAGGATATGAGTATCCAGAACGATATTGCCCAGATGACGCCCGAGCAGCGTGGTCGTGTGGCTGTGACGCTGATGGCTACGGGTATGTATATCGTTGAAGGCAAGCAGACGGGCGGTTTCAACACCACCAATGCCCTCAATTCCTTCCTCAACAGCCAGATCAGCCAGATTACCGGTAAGGCCCTCAACAGCGTCGATCTCAGTCTGGGCGTGCAGAACACCAACACCGCCAGTGGCAACATCACCACCGACTACAGTTTCCGCTTTGCCAAGCGTTTCTGGGGCAACCGTATCAGCCTGATCGTTGGAGGTAAGGTGAGCAGTGGACGTGAGGCAGAGAACACCGGTCTGAGCATCATCGACAACGTCAGCATCGAGTACCGTCTGGATAAGAGCGCCACCCGATACGTCAACGTCTACTATGACAACAACTACGAGTCCATCCTCGAAGGTCGTGTCACCGAGATGGGTGCGGGTCTGATGCTTCGTCGCAAGACGACACGCCTGGGTGAATTGTTCATTTTCCGTAACAGAAAAGAAAAGAATCCCCAATCCACTGAAGGTGGAGGAAAACCAGCTAACAAGAAAGGAGGCGACGAATGAAAAGCTCATCTTTAAGCTCTAAACTCTCCGCTCTCGTCTTCATACTTTGTCTCTTCACCTCCTGCTACGAGACGCGTTTCCTGCCCGAGGGTGAGGTGCTCTATGACGGTATCGGCGAGGTGAACTATGGCATCAAGAAACAGCAGAAGGCTGAGAAGCAGAGTGAGGAGGAGGGTGTCATCACCGCCGTGGCTGATGCCTATGCGGGTGTGGAGAGTCTGCTGACGGGCAATGGAGTGATCCAGAAGGAGGAGGTACGCAAGGAGGATATGACTCCTGCTCAACTCGACTCCCTCAAGCGTTCTGAGGTACTGGACCGTGAGACGGCAGCCCTCGTCAGGGAGGAGATAGAGGCTGTGCTCAGCATAGCCCCCAATAACAGTCTGATGGGTAGTTCGAGTGTGCGTCTTCCCCTGCCCATAGGTCTGTGGTTCTACAATGGTTTTGTAGGGGCCAAGAGCAAGTTTGGCAAATGGGTGTTCAACACCTTTGCCGCTGATCCTAAGTTCATTACCACGGTCAATCCGCGTGTCCGTGCCCAGGTGGCTCAGAATGTCCTGCACAACTACGGTTACTTTGGCGGACAGGTCACCTATGACGTCCAGCCGGGCAAGAATCCCCGCAAGGCGAAGGTGTCCTATACCGTCTTGCCCGGTGCGCTGCATCGTCTGGATGGCATCGAGTATCAGCTGTTCCCTGCCAAGGCTGACAGTCTCATCCGCAGTACGCAGCATCAGTCTCTCCTGCACACGGGTCGTTCCTTTACCACCTCCAGCCTCGATGGTGAACGTACCCGCCTCAGCGAACTCTTCCGTGACAATGGCTACTATTTCTGCCAACCCACTTTCTTCACCTACCGTGCCGACACCTTGCAGCGTCCGGGGTGGGTACAGTTGCAGGTGCGTCCTTCCAGGGACCTTCCAGCCCGTGTGGGGCAGCGTTATCACCTGCGTAATACCTATATCTATCTCACTGATGTTGGGGGTGATGGCGAGACGTTCCGTGATTCTACAGGGCGTCGTTCCGTCAGGATGTTCTTTGACGACCCTGTTCGTCATCGTCCAGCCCTGAAATATGGCGTCGTGCGTCGTCTGTTGTTCTATCAGAAGGGCGATCTCTACCGCCAGTCCCTTCAGGATTTTGTCCAGGAGAAAGTCTCTGCCCTGGGTGTCTTCAGTTCGGTCTCCATGGACTATGTCCCTGCTGACACCACCGCCGCCTGCGACAGTCTGGATGTCATCATGCGCCTCAATCTCGATCGTCCCTATGATGCCGAGTTCAAGGTCAATGCTGCCACCAAGAGCAATGGTTATGTGGGTCCCGGACTGAATTTCTCCATGAGCAAGCGCAATGCCTTCCGTGGTGCCGAGACTCTGGGTTTCCGTGCCTATGGCAGTTACGAGTGGATGACGGGAGCCAATGCACATGGCCATTCCTCGTCCGTGCTCAACAGTTACGAGTACGGTACGTCCCTCAGCCTCGACTATCCCCAGATACGTCTCTTCGGACTCGGTCGTAAGTTCCTGCGCCACAGCCTTTCCAGCACCTCTTTCAAGGTCGAGGCCAACTGGCTCAACCGTGCTGCTTACTTCGGCCGTGTATCCTTCGGTGCACGAGTGGACTATACCCTGCAGCGCAAACCCACCATCAAGCACGAACTGACCCTCTTCCGCCTCGATTACAACGTGCAGCTTCGTTCTACCGAGGCCTTCGACAGCATCGTCTCTGCCAATCAGGCACTCTACGTCAGTATGCGCAATCAGTTCGTGCCCTCGATGCAGTACACGCTGACCATGAGCAGTCGCCGGACGGCACGTAATCCACGTGGCCTAACCCTCACGCTCAAGGAGGCGGGCAACGTGACCAGTGGTATCTATGCCGCTTTCGGATCGCCTTTCAACGAGAAGGACAAGCACCTCTTCGGTGTGCCTTTTGCTCAGTATTTCAAGGCTACGGCCGAGTTTACTGACCGTATCAAACTCTTCCATACCCGCACCTATCTCGCTGCCCGTGTCATGGCCGGAGCCGTTCTCAGCTATGGCAATGCCACTATTGCTCCCTACAACGACCTCTTCAGCATCGGTGGTGCCAACAGTATCCGCGCCTTCAGTCTGCGCAGCATCGGTCCCGGTTCGTACAATCCGGCACGCAGTGGCTATAGCTATATTGACCAGATGGGTGACCTTAAGTTCGAGTGTAACCTGGAGTATCGTTTCCCCGTCATCAGTTCACTCTATGGGGCAGTCTTCCTGGACGCTGGTAATGTATGGCTCATGCGCAACAACGAGGACCATCCCGGTGGAGCCTTCCATTTCCGAAATGCCCTCAAGGAACTGGCTCTCGGTACGGGTGCCGGACTGCGTTACGACCTCGACTTCATCGTCCTCCGTTTCGATGTGGGTGTAGGTCTTCATGCCCCCTACGAGACTACCAAGTCCGGCTACTACAATATGCCCAGCTTCGGCAAGAGTCTGGGTTTCCATTTCGCAGTTGGTTATCCTTTCTGACGTTGATGTGTTGATTTTTTATAAAATCATACTGCATTTATCAAATATTTTTTGTAGTTTTGCAACAGTAATCAAAACAAATCATTAAAAAATACATTTACAAGTATGAAACCTACACTCTTTTTGCTCGCAGCTGGTATGGGTAGCCGTTATGGTGGCCTGAAGCAGCTCGACACTCTCGGTCCTCAGGGACAGAGCATCATGGACTACAGTATTTACGATGCCATCCAGGCTGGTTTTGGCAAGATCGTATGGGTCATCCGTAAGGATTTCGAGGAGCAGTTCCGCACTCAGATTCTCGCTAAGTACGAGGGTCAGATTCCTTGCGAGCTCTGCTTCCAGGCACTCGACAGTCTGCCCGCTGGTTTCACCGTTCCCGAAGGTCGTCAGAAGCCCTGGGGTACCAATCATGCCGTTCTGATGGGTAAGGACGTTATCAACGAGCCTTTCGCCGTTCTGAACTGCGACGACTTCTATGATCGTGATGCCTTCATGGTGATGGGCAAGTTCCTTTCTGAGCTCCCCGAGGGCAGCAAGGGCAAGTATGCCATGGTAGGTTTCAGCGTCAGCAACACCCTCTCTGAGAGCGGTACCGTGAGCCGTGGTATCTGCGAGAATGACGAGCAGACCCATCACCTCACCTCTGTTGTCGAGCGCACCAAGATTGCTCGTCTGGAGGATGGCACCGTGGCTTATCGTGCTGACAACAAGGACGATGGCGAGTGGGTACCCGTTCCCGAGAACGCTCCCTGCTCAATGAACTTCTGGGGCTTCACCCCCGACTATTTCCAGTACTCTGAGGAGTTCTTCAAGGAGTTCCTCTCAGATCCCAAGAATCAGGAGAACCTGAAGAGCGAGTTCTTCATCCCCTTGATGGTCGACACCCTCATCAAGCGCGGCGAGGCTACCTGCGAGGTTCTGCCCACCACTTCAAAGTGGTTCGGCGTCACCTATCCCGAGGATCGTCCCGAGGTGGTTGCCAAGTTGGCTAAGCTCCACGCTGACGGCCAGTATCCCGACAAGATGTTCTAATAATACATTTCAACTAGGAAACCTAGAAATACCTAGGAAAACCTAGGAATACCTAGGAAACCCTAGAATCACCTAGGAAACCCTAGACCACCCTAGTAACCCATAGAACCGCAGGTCATCTTTTGGTTTGCGGTTTTTGGTTTTATTTATTCATCAACATGAAACGACTACTTTTTGCATTGCTGGCAGGCACACTTTCACTCACAGCATCTGCACAGACCTATGATTACAGTGCCGATTACAACCAGGCACGCAAGTTCTCCGGAGGCAAGCTCAACAACATGCTTTTCTCCACCCAGATCGATCCTCACTGGACTCCCCGTGGCGATAAGTTCTGGTACACCTACAAGACCAGCACCGGTATGCACTGGTACCTGGTTAATCCCGCTGCGAAGAGCAAGAAACCCCTCTTCGACCGTGTGAAACTGGCTGCCCAGCTCTCTGAGATCACCCATGATCCCACCGTGGCAGAGCAACTGCCCATCCAGGGTCTTGAGGCGCTGGAGGACGGTACCTTCGAGTTCTCTGTCTTTACCAAGAACGAGATCAAGGAGGACACCCTCTCTGAGTACAAGCCCACCAAGGGAAAGGAGACCTTCTTCTTCTCTTATAACCCTGACAACCAGGAGCTCAAGCGTATCGAGAACCGCTGGAAGCGTCAGGCTTATCCTCATTGGGCAAGCATCTCTCCCGATGGCAAGACCGTGGTCTTCGCCCGCGATTTCAACCTCTATAAGATGTCGCGTGAGGACTACGAGAAACTGAAGGACAACGAGATGAAGAACGACAAGAAGAAGACCGACGAGAAGAAACTCGACTCGCTCATCGTCGAGACCCAGCTCACCACCTTCGGTCAGAAGGATTTCGGTTTTGCCATGCCCTACAGCTATCTCAACACTGACACCTTGGCCAATGGCAAGCGCAAGCGCGAGTGGGTAGTATGGAGTCCCGATTCGAAGCATTTCGCCGTGCAGCTTGATGACAACCGAAAGGTTAAGGAACTCTGGGTCATCAACTCCATGGCCAATCCTCGTCCCACCCTCGAGACCTACCGCTATGAGATGCCCGGCGACAAGGAGATTCCTCAGGTTCACCTCTATGTCTTTGATGTGGAGAACAACAGCTACAAGGAGATCAATACCGCTGCCTTCAAGGACCAGAGCCTCAGTCTCGGTTATAAGCCCCGTCTGCAGGCCGACCGTGACCGTCACGAACTGTCCAACCTTTGGTTGGGCAACGATCAGGAGTTCTTCGTTACCCGTTCCAGCCGCGATCTCCATCGCATCGACATCTGCAAGTATGTCCTGGGCGAGGATACCCTGCGTCCCGTTATCCAGGAGCGCATGAACACCTATCAGGAGGTTCGTCCCCTGGCTGTGGTGAATGGTGGCAAGGATCTCATCCAGTGGAGCGAGCGCAACGGTTGGGCCCATCTCTACCTTTATGATGGCGAGGGCAACCTGAAGAAGCAGCTCACTGATGGTGCCTACCACGTCATGGATATCGTCAAGGTCGACGAGGCCACTCGTACGGTCTATTTCACCGCCAATGGTTTCTATCCCGACGAGAATCCCTACTACCAGCACCTCTTCCGTGTCAGCATGAATGGTGGTACACCCAAGGAGATTACCAAGGGTGACTTCTTCCATGACCCTTACGTGGATGACAAGGCGCAGTATTTCGTGGACAACTACAGTCGTGTGGACTGCCAGCCCAAGACCGCCCTCTTCACCACCAATGGCGTGAAGGTGATGGATCTCGAGGAGGCTGACATGACCCAGCTCCTGGCACAGGGCTATCAGTATCCCGAGGTGTTCAAGGTCAAGGCTGCCGATGGTGTCACCGACCTCTGGGGTGTGATGTACAAACCCTTCAATTTCGACAGCACGAAGGTCTATCCCATCGTGGATTACGTCTATCCCGGACCTCAGGTCGAGGCTACCTACTACCCCTTCACAAAGATGTCCTTGCGTACCGACCGTCTGGCACAGGCTGGTTTCATTGTCATCTCTGTAGGTAACCGTGGTGGTCATCCCGACCGTTCGAAGTGGTACCACAACTATGGTTACGGCAACCTCCGCGACTATGGTTTGGCTGACCAGAAGGCTGCCATCGAGCAGTTGGCCAACAAGTACTCCTATATTGATATCAACAAGGTAGGTATCCACGGTCATTCGGGCGGTGGCTTCATGAGTACCGCTGCCATCCTGCAGTATCCCGACTTCTTCAAGGCTGCCGTCAGCTGTGCCGGTAACCATGACAACAATATCTACAACCGTTGGTGGAGCGAGACCCATCATGGCGTCAAGGAGAATGTCAAGGAGGACAAGGAGGATGCGCTGAAGAACGATACCACCTTTGCCTACAGCATTGCCACCAATCCTCAGATTGCCCGCAACCTCAAGGGTCACCTCATGCTCGTGCATGGCGATATCGATGACAATGTGCATCCCGGCAATACCCTCCGCGTTGTTGATGCCCTTATCCGTGCCGGTAAGCGTTTCGATATGCTCATGCTCCCTCAGCAGAAGCATGGTTTTGGCGACATGAACGAGTATTTCTACTGGCGACTCGTCGACTACTTCTCTGAGCACCTCAAGGGCTACAAGGAGACATTGATCGATATTCCCGAATTGTAAACAAACAACGACTATGGCAGCCATTTGGTTGCCATAGTTGTTTTCTTGACTTCTCCTAGTCCTCCCTAGTTCTTTCCAATTTGTCAAAGATCGATTCGCGGTTTTATATATTTCCTTTCCGCTTCATGCGCTGGTATTCCTCGTAGCTGACATGTTTCTGTACAGCCTCCTGGTATCGCATTTCAAACTCCCGCTGCACACGCTCGCGCTCTTCGGCTATCTGCTGCTGTTGCGCTACTATCTTCTTCGCCTTTTTCATGGGGTTGCGAGCCTCATTGTCTGCCCAAAAACGTGCTACGGCCTTCCAGTCGTGTATCTTCCTGCGGTTGAACTCCCATCCGATGGCCTCGTAATAGTCAAAGAACGTTTCTGCGGAAAAGTACGTTTTCAGAGACTGCACATATTCCTTGACCTCCTCGAACGTAGGAACATCAAATTCTTTTTCTCGTGCGAACGCTTTTTTTTTGTTTTTGTTCCTTTCTTCTTTTTCTTTTTCTTCTTCTCTTGAAGGGGTGTGGGGAAACATCTCTTCTTCGTTTTCTTTGTCTTCTTTGCGAGATAATATTATATAATATGCTTGGCCTTGAGAGTAAAGTTGCTTCAGATGGTTAACGTCTCGCATGATGGCTTCTGGGATGTAAATCGTAGGCATGTTGTAGTTTTTTTTGTTTGAATTATTGATTATTGTCACTTATACGAGTGGTTGTTTATTCCTTTGTAGTAATAATATTTTATCGGTGTCAACAACATTTCGTGGCAGTATCCCGTCTTGTGTACCATGCAACCTAGGTTGAACATTCGCTGGCACAGGTAGGGGGCCGTATTGAAGAACCTGAGGCAAAGGTATGAAAAGTAATCGAATGTTGTTGCTGAAATTGTTATTTTCCCCGTGTTATTAATAATTTTAGTGGGACCGAATCTCCAAAAACAGTAGCATGGCCCCTCTCATGGCATGGTCAATCCTTCGCATTTTCTCCATCTCTCCCATCAAGTTCTACTCCCGTCTCCTGTCCTTAAGGTACTGCACAGTACTCTCGTAAACGCCGTTTGCACAGAAGTTTTCAAGGGCAGGTTTACGTGATTGGAGATGTCATAAAGTATGCTTCTCCCCAGATGTTACCTCCGGATTGTAAAGGTAAGCAAAAATCTGTTATCCTGGTCAATTGAAGGCATAAAAAAGCCCCGCTCGTTGTGAGCAGGGCCCTTGTAATAGATATAATGAATCACACGTTTCCCGTGACCCTTGTTTCGTTCATTTCGCAAAATTAGGAATAAATTCTTATACCGCCAAATGAACCATAGGTTTTTGTATAATGTCTTTTTCGAATCATGTAACGAAGAAGTCTTCCTCGTGGATACCCAGCTCGTAGCATACGTAATCAACGGCTTTGGGGGGTAGGAGCTTCTGCTTCTTGCTCACTACGCCCAGCTGCTTCAGAGCATCACGGTGGCTCTGGATCCAGCGACTGAAGGTGCGGTCACTCATGCCTGCCGCCAAGGCTAACTCAAATTTCATTCTTGCTTTCATAGTGGGTAATTGGTTTTTAAGAAACATGAATGGCCGCTCAGCGAGCTTGCTCGATGCTTCGCTCGGATGGGCAGAAGAACAACTAAAACAACAGTTTTATATTTATCCTTCCTCTTTGGGTTGGTAATAATTATTGTTGCTATTGTTGCTATTCATGTTAAACTCTGCAAAGGTACGAAATATTTACGATATACACAAGCGTATTTGCCTGAAATTGTCCGCCAATGTCCGCCATTCCGCGCCAATTCGCTGCCGGAATGTCGTAACTTTGTAGCGGAAATCGTTAGGGAGGCATTACGAAGGCA
>DCIS01000088.1 GCA_002317475.1 Prevotellaceae bacterium UBA1720
CGCGACTTGGGTCTCGCTGCCTACGAAGCCATGGAGGCATTTGTTGAATATAAGACCCACCCCCAGCCCCTCCCCCTTTCGGCGCAAGGCGCCTAGGGAGGGGAGTAGATACGCCTATTAATCAAAAGGATTGCAGGCTTGGGTGGGCCTACAACTTCACCTTCTTCTTTACCACCTTTGACTCGTTCTGAAGGCGGTCAAGGGCCGTTACAACATAGGTGTATTGTGTCTTGCCATCCACATAGGGTAATTGATAGTAGGTGTTACCTGTGATAGCAAGGATGTGAGAGGGGTTGTTTATATCAATCTTCTCTCCCTTGGCAAAACGATAGACAACATAGCGAGTAGCACGGTCCATCTCAGTCTTAGCCTTAGGGGCTGTCCAGAACAAAATGTAACCACCTGTCTCTGTCCAAACGGGCGTAACAGCCTTCACCTTGCCGGGAGCCTTTTTGTCCAACCATGGCATCTGGGGTTGCAGGGCAGGATACTGGTGATACTGTTGGCGAAGCACGGTGGTATAGTTCTCTGGATTGTCGACACAAGCCTTGGCATACCACTGGCAACTACCCTGTGCATAGGCACGCTGAAGGTCATATTTCTGATAAACCTGATGCCATCCATTGTTGCGTAAATCCTTGTGCTTCACGGTACGTTCCACATCCTGGCCAATCACCAAGGGACGTCCCTGGGCATACTGTGCCCACCACTTTACGAGTGTCTCATAGTCCGCAGCCTTATTACCCAGCTCCCAATAAACCTGGGGTATATTGATGTCAATCCAGCCTTCACGAACCCACAACAGGATGTCTGCATAGAGGTCATCATAGTTCTGTGTGCCATTGGTAGCCGAACCATTGGGGTCACTCTTCTGATTGCGATAGATGCCAAAGGGTGAGACACTGAACTTTACCCAGGGCTTAGTCTGATGAACAGTTTCGTTCAGCGCTTTCACAGTAGCATTCACATTGGCACGACGCCAGTCTTTTCTGTCCATACCAGATCCCTGGCCATACTTCTGCCATGTAGCATCATCGGGGATGGGAAGACCTGCTACGGGGTAAGGATAGAAATAGTCATCAATGTGGAGGCCGTCAATATCATAACGGCGCACGATGTCTGCCGTTACATCACAGATATACTGACGGTTCTCAGGGATTCCAGGATCAAAAATCAGCAGTTTATCATATTGAAAACAACGGTCGGGGTGTTGCACTGCATAATGGTTGCTGGCCAAAGCGGTAGTGCCAGCAGTACGGGCACGGAAAGGATTGATCCATGCATGCAACTCCATGCCACGCTGGTGACACTGCTCAATCATCCACTGCAAGGGATCCCAGTAAGGCTGTGGTGCACGACCTTGCTGACCGGTCAGGAAACGGCTCCAAGGTTCTATGGAACTTTCATAAAGTGCATCACCCTCTGGACGCACCTGGAAGATGATGGCATTGATGCCTGTTTTCTGCAACTCGTCCAACTGATAGGTCAGATCCTTCTGCATCCTGTCACGGCCAATGCCATTGAACTGATTGTTAACACACTGAATCCAGGCACCACGAAACTCGCGCTTCGGCTGTGCCTTCACAAAAAGGGATGCTGCTAAAAGCAGCAGGAATAAGGTTTTCTTCATGAATATTTACTTGCTTCGCAGACAAAGGTAGCGAAAAAAACGCAGAAAATCGCTATATCTCACTATTATTTTGTAATTTTGCCTTAAATATGCCTCTTACACTATGAGGTGGCACAAATAAGACCTATGGAGAAAAGCATTCATATCAAAGGAGCAAGAGTCAACAACCTGAAGAATATTGAGGTAGAAATACCACGCAACAAGTTGGTTGTCATCACGGGAGTCAGCGGTAGCGGCAAGTCCAGCCTTGCCTTTGACACCCTTTATGCAGAGGGCCAACGCAGGTATGTGGAGAGCCTCAGCAGCTATGCACGTCAGTTTCTGGGACGTATGAGCAAGCCGGAATGCGATTTCATCAAGGGTATTCCACCTGCCATAGCCATCGAGCAGAAGGTGACGAGCCGCAATCCCCGTAGTACAGTCGGTACCTCCACAGAGATCTACGAATACCTGCGTCTGCTCTTTGCCCGCATAGGCCGTACCTACTCCCCCATCAGTGGCACGGAGGTAAAGAAACACAGCACCGAGGACGTAGTGGAGTGTATGCTTTCCCACAAAGAAGGCGAGCGTTTCATGGTGATTTGTCCTCTAAAGGTACCTGAGGGACGCAATCTCAAGGAACAACTGATGATGGACCTCCAGAATGGTTTTACCCGCGTGCTGGTAAATGGAGAGGTGCAGCGTATGGAGGACTACAAGCCAAAGGAGACGGACGAGGTCATGCTGGTTATCGACCGAATGAGCGTAAACAGCAACAAGGACAATATATCACGCCTCGTAGACTCTGCCGAGACAGCCTTCTATGAAGGAGGTGGCGAGATGATGCTACGTTGGATGGAGACGGGCAAGGATGATGTCTTCAGTACACGCTTCGAGGCTGATGGCATGACTTTCGAGGAACCGTCAGACAATCTGTTTGCTTTCAACTCACCCTTTGGTGCTTGCCCCGAATGCGAGGGTTTTGGTAAGATTATGGGTATCGACGAGCATCTGGTCATCCCCAACTCGGCCCTCTCGGTATATGATGGTGCTGTGGTATGTTGGCGTGGCGAGAAGATGGCAGAATGGAAGCAGTGGTTCATCCGCTTTAACAGCGAACGTGGATTCCCCATCTTCAAGCCCTATTTCCAACTCACACAGGAAGAGAAAGACTGGTTGTGGCATGGAAGACCCTCGGCAAATGAAAAGATAAAAACGAGAAGTGAGAAGTTAGGCAGCGGAACGGTTCGCGTTCCCGCTGACTGGACACTTACTCCCGAGGAGAAGGAATGGGGACTGATCAGCATTGATGCTTTCTTTGACATGCTGAAGGCAGGACAATATAAGATTCAGAACCGTGTGATGCTGGCCCGCTACCGTGGCAAGACGGTTTGTCCGAAGTGTCATGGCACACGCCTACGCCCCGAAGCCAGTTATGTCAAGGTGGACGGCAAGAGCATTACCGACCTTGTAGACCTACCAGTCAGTGAATTGAAGGCATGGTTCTCCAGCATCTCCCTCACCGAGCATGAACAACAAGTTGCCAAGCGAATCTTGGTGGAAATCAATAGTCGACTGCAGTTTCTGGAGGACGTTGGACTCAGTTATCTGACCTTGAACCGTCTATCCAACTCACTCTCCGGTGGTGAGAGTCAGCGTATCAATCTGGCCACATCCCTGGGTAGTTCGCTGGTAGGTAGTCTCTACATCCTCGATGAACCCAGTATCGGTCTGCATAGCCGTGACACCGACCGTCTCATCAAGGTACTGCGTCAGTTACGCGACCTGGGAAACACCGTGGTAGTTGTGGAACATGACGAGGAGATTATCCGTGCTGCCGACTATATTATTGATATTGGTCCAGATGCAGGACGTCTGGGTGGGGAAGTAGTATGGAGCGGTAGCCCCACAAGACCCACCCCCAGCCCCTCCCATGAAGGGAGGGGAGTAGATACGGGGCAGGGGGAGGGTCTGCAGGGAGGGCAGTCCCACACCCTCGATTTCCTCACCGGCGTTGACAAGATTGACATCCCCACCTCTCGTCGTCCCTGGAATCAGTCCATCTGGGTTAAGGGTGCACGTGCCAACAACCTAAAGGGCATAGACGTACAAATCCCGCTGAATGTCATGACCACAGTGACTGGTGTTTCAGGTTCAGGAAAGTCCAGCCTTGTAAGGGATATCTTCTTCAACGCCATGAAGCGCCAGTTGGACCAGGTTTGTGACCGTCCCGGTGAATTCCTCTCACTGGAGGGTGATGTAAACCAGGTTAAGGCCATTGAGTTTGTTGACCAGAACCCTATAGGCAAGAGTACCCGCTCGAATCCTGTAACCTATGTCAAGGCCTGGGATGAGATACGCAAACTGTTTGCTGCCTTGCCCCTTTCTCAGCAGATGGGCTACACGGCCGGTTACTTCAGTTTCAATACCGAAGGTGGACGATGCGAGGAATGCAAGGGAGATGGCACCATCACCGTCGAGATGCAGTTCATGGCCGACCTCGTACTGCAATGCGAGAGTTGTCATGGCAAGCGTTTCAAGGCAGACATCCTCGAGGTGCTCTACCATGGGCAGAATGTCAATGACATCCTGAATATGACCATTAACCAGGCCGTAGAGTTCTTCACCGAACACAAAGCCAAGAAGGTGGTAGAGAAACTAAAGCCACTACAGGATGTTGGCCTTGGATATATCAAACTGGGGCAGAGCAGTTCAACCCTCTCCGGCGGTGAGAATCAGCGTGTGAAACTGGCTTATTACCTGGGCATGGAGAAGCACGAGCCTACCCTCTTCATCTTTGATGAACCAACCACGGGTCTGCATTTCCACGATATTCAGAAGTTGCTGGCTGCCTTTGACGCCCTCCTCCAGCGTGGCCACACCATATTAATTATTGAGCACAATCTGGATGTCATCAAATGTGCTGACCATGTCATTGATCTGGGTCCGGAAGGTGGTGACGAAGGTGGCAACCTCATCTGTTGTGGTACACCCGAAGAGGTAGCAGGATGCAAGAATAGCTACACAGGGCAGTTCCTGAAGGAAAAACTGTAACATAGAACCCTCAATCCCCTAAAGGGGAAGACAACCCACTGAAGAATCCCCTTTAGTTTGTTTCCCCCTTTAGGGGGCAAGGGGGTCTACTTCGTTATCTCTCCCCTCAGGTTCGAGTTCATCATTTGGCGAATTTGCTCGATGGGCAGTTTATGCCCGATGAGGAACATCAGTTTGGTGATGGCACATTCGGGAGTACAGTCATAACCGCTCACCACGCCTGCCTCCATGAGTGGCAGACTGGTTTCATAAAGTCCCATCTGCACACTGCCAGCCTGGCACTGCGTAATGTTGACAAAGAGGATACCACGGGACACAGCGTCTTTTATCTCCTCCTTGAACCAAGGTAGCATGGGGGCATTGCCCGTACCAAAGGTTCTCAGCACCACAGCCTTCAGATCAGGAATGTGAAGTACGGAGTGTACGAGACTAGGCTGGATACCGGGGAAGAGCGTCAACACCACCACATTAGGATCGTACAGGAAATGGGTACGCATAGGCCTCGTAGGGTCGGGTCTGCGTATCCTGTTGGTATGATAGTTGATGTTGATGCCCACAGTAGCCAGCTCACCGTAATTGAACGAACGGAAGGCATTGAACTGCTCAGCATTAATCTTGGTGGTTCGATTGCCACGAAGCAGCTTCTCCTTGAAATAGATGCACACCTCTGGCACCATAGGTTCGCCGTCCTCGCGCTTGGCGGCAGCAATCTCTATGGCAGTAATCA